>NZ_CP045687.1:1700000-2000000 GCF_009601705.1 Sulfolobus sp. E5-1-F
AGTGAAAGTTGTTGAGAATAAGGCGAAGATAATAGAAATAAACGTGAGTAGTCCTAACAGAAAAGGTTATGGAGAATCGTTATCTACACTAATTGGTGATATAATTGAAAATGTTAAAAGTGTGACCAAATTACCGGTATTTGTTAAATTGGGTCCTTGGGATAACGTTGTTGAGCTTGCGGGAAAGGCTTTAGAAAAAGGTGCGGACGGATTAACTCTTATAAATACTATAAAGGGATTAATTGTTGATGTAGAGACTTTTAAACCAATCCTCTATTACGGTACTGGTGGTGTTTCTGGTAGGTGTCTTTACCCTATTGCTCTTAGGATAATAAGAGATGTTTATGAAGAATACGGAGTTGACATTATAGGAGTTGGAGGTGTATATGAGTGGACTGACGTCATTGGAATGTTAGCGGTTGGCGCTAAATTAGTAGGTTTAGGCACTGTATTAATTGAGAAAGGATTTAGCGTTATTGAGGAAATTCGGAAAGGTTTGCAATCCTATTTATTTGAAAAGGGTTTAAAATTTGAAGATATTATAGGTATTTCAGTGAGAAAATAAAATGGTTAGGCCGGTAATGAAAGGACGAGATTTAGAAACGTTAGTATTCCTAGGGAGATTAAAAGAGGTTAAAGTAGAGTATTGTGATGAGGAAAAGAAAATGGCTAAAGTAGTAGGAATTACTGATACCAAAGAGGAAGTGGAAACGGAGTGTATACCACTAAGAGCTGCAGGTAAGATCTCTACAGTGCTTAAGCATTATATTAGGTTAGGTGTAGGAAATTATATTATAACGGAGACTGATATGAGCAATATAGCGAATGTTGATACACAAGTAGAGGAGGAAGGAAAGGATGAGTAAATTTAGGATTGATAAAATACCTAAAAATGAACAAGATATTGAGGAAATACAAAGGGAAATAGAAGGATCTCATCATCACGAGCATGAACATAGTATTGAGGAATTACTTGGCGAGATATATTTAAATGTTCAAAGTCTCCAGAGCAAGGTAGAGGAATTAAATAGGTCCAATGATAACTGTAAAAAAGAAATTTCAAAAATATATCTTGTTCTCGGTAAGCTACTAATAGCGTTAACCACAAAGGATAACGATGAGAAGATTAAAAATCTTAAAGAAGTTCTTAATTTACTAGAATGAGTGAAGTAGTTTCAATCCCAGAAATAGCCTTTAAACTATATGCAATTATGGATCCACTATCAATTCTTCCTTATCTTATCGCGTTATATGAAGAATTCAATCGTAATTCACAAAATAAGATAAGCTGGAGATTTTTGGTAAACAAATTATCCATAGCAGTTACTGTATTGCTTTTATTTTTCTCCATACTTGGTGGACCTCTTTTAGCTTTCTTAGGAATAAGTGTTTCTGCGTTAGAGATAGGAGGAGGTATAATATTGGTTTATTTAGGCGTGGATACTCTTGGAGGGTTCCAGCAATTGAAGTTTTTATCAAGCAGGATAGAGGAAGCCATAATCACGCCTATTGCTACGCCCCTTATCGTAGGTCCGGGGACAATGACTGGATTAATCACCTTATCGGTAAGTAATAATTTAATAATTTTAATCCTAGGTAGTTTACTGGCTTCATTTCTAGTTTATCTATCTTTACTATTGGGTCCTATCATAATTAGAATATTAGGTAATACAGGAACAGTAGCAGTAGGTAGATTTATGGCAATTATAATAGCAGCATTTGGTGTTCAGCTTATAATAGATGGCATATCACAAATAAAGTTGATATGAAGAATTCTGTTTAAGATGAAAATTTTTTAACACAATCCCTATATGTTTATTAGCATGTCAGATAGTAAAAAACGTACAGTAGATTTAGACGCAATAGATAGGAGATTATTAATAGAACTCACTAGGGATGCAAGAACAAGTTTAAGAAGACTTGCGGAAGAGATGAATGTATCTCCAGCTACGCTTCATAACAGAATGACTAGAATGGTTCAAGAAGGAATGATAAAGAGCTTTATAGCTTTGCTAGACTATTCTAAATTGGGTTTTGCTCTTACTAGTATAATTATGGCGAAAGTTGACGGAAAACATCTTGTCGAATTCGAAAAAGAGATAGCAAACGCTGATAACGTTATAGCCGTTTACGATGTAGTAGGGGAATATGATGTTGTAATAATAGCTAAATTTAGAAGTGTTGAGGAGTTAGATAGTTTCTTAAAACAGTTGCTTAAAAATCCTAAGATTGAAAGAACGTACACAAGTATAGTTTTAAATGTTGTTAAAGAAGATCCAAGAATCCGAATATTTTAATGCAAAAGTTTTTATACTATTCCATCACTTTATTTTCACTTATGAAGTTCTGTCCTAAGTGCGGAGGATTAATGATCCCATCAAAGAAAGATGGGAAAGAGATCCTAAAGTGCAGTAAGTGTGGTTATGAGATGACGTTAAGTGAAAAAGAGAAGAAAGAATATAGTGTAAAGGAGAGTAAAGACAGAAGTAGTAAGGTATTAACAACGTCAATAGTCAGTGATAAAGAGGGAAGAAACCTAAGTGAAGAACTAGAGCATGAGAGGGAAGAGTATTATAAGGAAATAGGATTAGAGTTGCTAAGAGAGGAATTCGAGGGAAATGAAGAAGAAGAAAGTAGAGAGGATTAGAGTAATAGTAGGAAATCTTTTATAATTATATGTAGTAGTTTTTAGGGTATGAAGGTAACTGGAGTAACGGCTAAGTATAAGGCTAAGATTGGTGCTAATGAAATTCTTGTAGAAGAAGCAAAAAATGAGAAAGGAGAATTAATATACATTTTTACGTCAGTAAAAGGGGTTAGCTTACCTAATGGAGAAAAATGGACACCAAAAACTGATGATGCAAAATACTTAGATAGAAACAATATAACAGAAGATTTAAAGAAGAATTTTAGAAAAGTAGTACAACTTTTATAAAAAGGGTTTTTATATACGATTAGAAGAGAGAAAGTAAGTAGGTGAATTTTTTGGAGCAGAAATTTGATTTCATATTAACAACAGATAGATGTCTAATGACTAACCATCATGGAAAGGAATTTTTAGGATTTTTAGGTACTGGTCCTGCTGTAGGAGTACCTGAATCTGTATGGAAATGGTTAGCTTGCCCTAAAATGAAAGTTGATGATTTAGGAAGACCAGAACAAGCTCCATATGGGATGAGAAAAGTTGAGGCTAAATTAATAGATGAAGGATTTAAGGCAGCAATAATAGATCCAGATTATCTAGATAGACATTTAAAATACGCTAAAGCCTTAATGTTTTCACATCATGATTACTTTGCTTTCGGTCCACCATCTTCAACATGGTGGGGTATAACTAAAAAGGAACCAATAAATTACAAGAGCTTTCAAGCTCTAATAAGCAAACCGGAAATCCAAGAGGCTAAGAAGAAAGGAATGAAGATATTAGTAGGCGGTCCTTCAACATGGCAATGGTTATGGAGAGAAGATATGATAGAGAAAGTTGGTGTAGACACGTTAGTAGATGGTGAAGGAGAAAAGGTTGTTGTTAAATTAGCACAAATGATATTAGATAATGAACCCTTACCAAAATACGTTTACGTTAGTGGTGATGATGTACCAGACATAGATGATATTTCAGAGATCAAAGGGGCGAGCGTTAATGGTATGATAGAGATAATGAGAGGATGTGCTAGATCTTGCAGATTCTGCTCAGTTACTATAAGACCTACTAGATATTATCCATTAGAAAAGATCGAAAAGGAATTACAAACAAATGTTAGAGCAGGAGTTAGACATGGCGTTGTACATAGCGATGACGTTTTATTTTATGGCGCAGTAGGAATATATCCTAGACCAGAACCATTAATAAAGCTCCATACACTAGTTAAGAAATATTATAAGACAATAGCATGGAGTCATGCAAGTTTAGCTGCAATAAGATATTCTGAAGAGAAGTATGGTTTGATTAGCAAACTAAGTGAGATAATATTTGATGATGAGCAAAGGTATCTAGGCGTTGAGGTAGGAATAGAAACTGGTTCAGTTAGATTAGCCAAAGAGATAATGCCAGCAAAATCTGCACCATATAAGCCGGAAGAATATCCAGAAATCGTAGAAGAGGCATTTAAGATAATGCACGAGAACAAGATAATTCCAGCGGGAACAATGATAGTAGGTTTACCGGAAGAAACTGAAGATGATGTGTACAAAACAATTGAATTAGTAGATAATTTAAGACCATATAGAAGTATATTAGTTCCTATGTTCTTCGTACCAATGGGCTTTTTCAAGAATAGAGATTGGTTCACTAGAGTAAAGTTAAGTGAGGCGCATATAGAGCTATATAGGAAAGTATTCTGGCATGATGTATATTGGGCTGAGGACATCATAAATTCCTTCTACATGAAAGGACCAGTATATATGCCGATAAGATTCGCATTAAAGCTATTCCTAAGATTCGCAAAGAAGAAAATGAGAGAAGTAGAAAAATGGCTAGAGAGCCAACTTAAGGCATAATTAAATTATCTTATTTTTTAGAGGATATATGTAATCTTTAGGAGCTTTCGGAAATACTTCAAGATATTTTCTTAATACCTTAGGTATCTCTACTACTCCATCTTCTCTTTGATAATTCTCTAAAATTGCTGTTATGGTTCTTGTACTAGCTATTGCAGTACTATTTAATGTATGTACGTAACCCTTCTTATTATTCTTCCTATCTACATATCTTATCTTCATTCTGAAAGCTTGCCAATCAGTACAATTACTACAACTTACCATTTCCCTAAATTTGGCTTGAGCTGGCATCCATACTTCTAAATCAAATTTCTTTGCAGCGCACGCACCTAAATCGCCTGATGCTATGTTTACAATTCTATATGGCAATTCAAGTTGTTGAAATATATTTTCGGCATTTGATATTAGTTCAGCATGATACTTCCAACTATCTTCCGGAGTCGAAAATATGAATTGTTCAACCTTGTGAAACTGATGAACTCTAAAAATTCCCTTTAAATCCTTGTTTGCAGCACCAGCTTCTTTTCTAAAAGCGGGGCTAATTCCAACAAATTTTAAGGGCAATTTATCTTTCTCAATTTCCTCTTTAAAGAACATTGCAGCTATTGAATGTTCTGCAGTTGCAATTAGATATAAATCCTCGTTTTCTATCTTATATATAGCATCCTTAAATGTATCTAGGTCGATCACTGATTGTATAACTTCTCCCCTTAACATATAAGGAGGGAGAACTAAAGTATACCCTTGTTGAGTAATATAATCTATTGCGAAAAGTAGGAGAGCAAAGTCCAGCCAAACTATGTCATTAAATAAATAGTAAAATCTAGAACCTGCAATCTCAGCGGCTTTGAGCGTATTTCCTAAATGTAATACATCCTCTAGCATCTCTGCATGTCCTTTAGGTTTCCACTTAATTACTTCATAGTTTACATTAGCCTCTTTGGTCTGCTTTAGAAATTCTTCGACATCTCCCTCATACACTTTGAACTTTCCCCAAAACTTAATAGGAACATTGTAACTATCATCTGGACCATTTGGGACATCATCAGCTACAAGGTTTGGTAGAGACGATAATAATCTATCCCTTTCATTCTCTATTTCCTCCAATTCCTTTTCCTTAGCCTCCAAAATTTTCAATAAATTTTTACTTTCCTCAATTTTCTTCTTTCTTTCTTCTCCAGAGAGCTTAGAAATCTGCGAACTTAAAACATTGTGCTGATGCCTTAGTTTTTCAACCTCTTGTAATACTTGTCTCCACTTTTTATCCAATTCTACCGCTTTGTCTACTAAAGAAACATCTATAGCTCGTCTTTTCAAATTGTTTTTTAGCTCCTCCGGATTTTTTCGCAAAAACTCTAGGATACTCCAAGACATTGAATAACATAATTATTAAGCAATTTTATGACTTCTGTTCATCAGCGGGTAGACCATAAGTCTGTACCCACATCTCAACTATATCGTAACCATATAATTGTTTAAATTTCTCTCTTCCCTCTGCTGTCATTTTCAATGGAGTCCATTGTGTGTCTAAATCTATATCAACTTCCACACTCTTAGCTGGTACACTTTCTTTTATCACTTGCTCTACAGTGTATACTAAGTCATCAATAACTGGACATCCAGGCGCTGTTAATCCTAATCTAAGATAAACATCTCCTTCGTCATTTATTTTCAAGTCATAAATAAGTCCTAAATTTACTATATCAACTGGAATTTCCGGATCATAAACATCTTTTAATGCTTCCATTATTTTTTTCTTCCATTCTTCCTTGTCTACTTTTTGTTGTTGTGAACTCATATTCTTTAACTCTGTTAAAGTAAATTTTAACTCTTACTATTAACGAGTTCATCATAGCTTCTGTAAAAGCAAGTATAGTTACCAGTATGACAAATAGGTCCTAATGATGTTACTTTAAAAAGTACAGCATCTGCATCGCAATCTACTTTAAATTCTTCAATAATTTGGAAATTTCCACTAGTTTCCCCCTTTAGCCATAATTTCTTCCTGCTTAAAGACCAAAAATGGAGATAGCCAGTAGTTAATGTTTTGAATAACGCTTCCCTATTCATATTTCCTACCATTAGTATTTCCTTACTCTTATAATCCTGGATTACTGCAATTACTGTATTTTCCTCGTGTCTAAAATTCAATAAGGAGGTGATCTTCTGTGCTTCCTCTTCATTCAATTTTAACGTTTAATCCACCCCTTAAGATTCTCTAGAAATATCTTACCAGTACTTGAACTCTTCTCTGGGTGAAATTGAGTACCTACAACATTTTTATCGCACACTAGTGCAGGATATTCTATCCCATATTGACTTTTCATATAAACGTAATCTTTACTAGTAGGATATGCTACATAACTATGCACGTAGTAGACATATTTCTTATCTAATCCATGGGTTAATTCACAAGAGTCTTTTACTTCAAATACTAAATCCCAACCTATATGAGGAAGCTTCACATTAGCATTTATCTTATCCACTATACCTTTAAACCATCCTAGTCCATTACTCTCTTTTCCCTCAGTTCCCTTTTCAAACATTATCTGCATGCCTAGACAAACTCCTAAAAAACTAGTTCCACTCTTTCTTAGGTCATTAAAAAGGTCCTTATATTGTAGGATAAACTCGGCTACAGCGGAAAATGCACCAACACCAGGGAATACGATTAGATCGTAATCCTTTCTCGGTTTATTATCTATGGTTACTTCAAATCCTACTCTCTTTAGAGCAGATGAGATACTGTATAGATTTCCTACTCCATAATTGATTACTAATGCTTTCATTTTCTCCTCCTCTCTAACTCTCTATAAATATCCTCTGGTGTTACGCCTTCTAATGCCATTAACACTAATAAATGATAAATCAAATCTGCAACCTCACTTATAAATCTCTCTTTATTCTCTGCCAGAGATGCTACTATTGTTTCTACAGATTCCTCACCAACTTTCCTCGCTACATATGCCTTTCCCTTATTTACAATTTCAACAGTATAACTACCATTTGGCCTCTTTTCTATTCTATCGAGTATAATTTTATATAATTCGTCTATTATTTCATTACTCATACCGTGCACCTATACTTTTACCATGAATTACGAATCCTTCATAGTTTGCTAAAGAAATAGATGCCTCAAGTAGCTGTTTATTTATATCACGAATGCTAGCGTACATTGTTGGTTTTATAAAATCGTAAACAGTAATTCCTCCCCTAACTCTAGCCCAACCATTGGTAGGTAAAATGTGATTTGGACCTGCTACATAATCTATTATTGCTGGAGGTGTGTTTCCTAAGCTTATTGCACCCGCATTTACTACTTTATCCATTAAGGCATATGCGTCTTTAACATATAAGGATAGATGTTCTGGGGCTATTTTGTTTACAATTTCTATAGCCTCATCTAGATTTTTAGTTTTTATTATATAATAAACTTTTTTATCATCCTTTATTTTCTCTTCAACCTTCCTTAAAAGTTCTTCATCACTAGATAAAAGTACTATATATGTATCGGGACCATGCTCAGCCTGTGCCTTCATATCTAATGCTATGTAATCGGGTTTCGCGGTCTCATCTGCTATTATAACTAATTCAGTTGGACCCTCAATACCATCAATCCCAACAACGTTACTCACAAGGAATTTTGCAGCTTGAACATAAACATTACCAGGCCCCACGATTTTATAAACTTTCTTTACGCTCTCAGTACCATAAGCTAAAGCAGCTATTGCTTGTGCACCACCTACTTTATAAACCTCATTTACTCCTAGCTTAATTGCAACATAAGCTAAAGCTGGATTTACTGTTCCTTCTTGAGTAGGAGGAGAGGCTACGTAAATTTCCTTCACCTTAGCTACTTTTGCCGGTATTCCGGCCATTAGTAAGGTTGATGGATAAGAGTATTTACCTGAAGGAACATATATTCCAATCCTTTCTATACTTTTCCAAACTACTCCAAATGATATTCCTCGATAACCCCCTCCAATATTAGGAGGAACAAGCATTTCATGAAATGCTTTTAATTGATCATAAGCCATATCTATAGCTTGCTTAACTTTAGAGTCTAACTTAGAAGCTTGTGTTTTTAATTCCTCTTCACTTGCCTTGATGTTATCTATCTTTACCTTATCCAATTTCTCAGTTAGTTCATACAATGCTTTGTCTCCCCTTGCTCTAACAGATTCAATAATATCTTTAACTACTGGAATTACTCTGCTAAAATCGTTAGGTCTCTCATTTGGTAAACTATAGGAGATCATATTCTCACCTCAATGCCTTTCTGGCTTAAATACAACTTCAAGTCTTTTATTTTAATTATTCTATCATGAAATATACCAGCAGCTAACGCCGCATCGGCGTTTGCGAGGGAAAAAACCTCATAAAAATGTTCCATTTTGCCAGCTCCTCCACTGGCTATCACAGGTATATTAACAGAGTCGACTATTTTCTTAGTTAACTCTAAGTCATAGCCAAGTCTGGTACCGTCTCTGTCAATGCTAGTTAGAAGTATTTCACCCGCACCAAGTTCTTCCACTTTTTTAGCCCACTTTATAGCATTAAGCCCGGTATTGTAAGTTCCAGATTTTGTGAAAACTACCCAATCTCCATTTACCTTTTTGGCATCTATGGCTACTACTACGGCTTGTGAACCAAACTCGTCTGCAGATTTTTTCACTATTTGACTATTTTCAACTGCTGCAGTATTTATACTAACCTTATCTGCTCCAGAACTTAACGCCATTGACACGTCATCAAGTGTTCTAATACCGCCACCGACTGTTAGAGGAATGGACAATACACTTGCAGTATCCTTAATGACATTATATAATGCTCTTCTAGCTTCTATCGTTGCAGTTATATCTAAGAAGACTATTTCGTCAGCGCCTTCTTCCTCATATAGACTAGCTAGGGTAACTGGATCTCCCTTCAATTGAAGATTAATGAAATTCACTCCTTTAACTACATTACCATCCTTTACATCTAAGCAAGCTATTATTCTCTTCGTCGTCATATGATCCCCTTAGTGCTTCTTATTTCATTATCTACTATTCTCGTTGCCTCATATAGTGCTAATCCTAATGCCTTAAAACTAGCCTCTATAATATGATGCGTATTATACCCACTCAATTGAGAAACATGTAAAGTAACTCCACTATTGTAAGCAAAGGATTGAAAGAAATGTGGAACATTTTCCGTAGCTAACCCACCAATTTCACTTCTCTTCAAATCAAGGTTTACAAAAGCCATTCCTCTATTCGAAATATCTAGTGAAACTAAAACCAATGCATCATCCATTGGTATAATTTGATGAGAGAATCTTTTAATACCTCTCTTATCACCTAATGCTTCCTTAATCGCTAATCCAAGTGTTATTGCGACATCTTCCACAATATGATGATCATCATAAGGTAGCTTATCAGTAGCAGATACTATTGCAGTGGAGTTCATGTAAGTTAGTAATGTTATAAGCATGTGGTTAAAGAATGGAACTGGGGTAGATACCTTAATTTCGCCTCTTCTATCTATATCTAAGAATACCTCTATTTTGGTCTCCTTTGTTTCTCTAGTAATATTTGCACTTCTAGCCAATGTTAATCCCCCTTATTTTGTTTAGGTAAAAAGCCATTCCAACTATTATATAGTCAAACCCCACGTTTTTTAAGTACACAATATCTTCATAGCTTGAAACACCCCCAGCATATTCCTTTACTCCTCGTATCAGTTTTACATAATCCTTTACGTTGTGATCAATTCCTTTCGTTGTACCCTCATTAGTGATATAGGTTAGTATGATTCCTAGTAATTCAAATTCATTTACTTTCTTAATTCCATCTGTAATTTCTATTGATTTCTCTCTCCATCCTCTTATAAGAACTCTCTTCGTATCATCATAATCTATGGATACCATTACTCTATTACTTCCAATTTCTCTTACAATATCCATGAATAGGCTAAAATTAGTAAATACTATTGTAGAGAAAATTAACGCATTAACATCTAGTGAAGCTAGTCTTTTAGCCTTTTCAGTATCTCTTATACCCCCACCTACCTGGATCCAATCAAATCCTATTTTACAAATCTCCTTAATGTACATTTCATTATTGCCAACTCCTTCTGCAGCATCTAAATCAACTACGTGTATTCTTGTATATCCTTCATTGTAGATTCTGCTTGCCAATTCTACTGGGTTACCTAAAACTAGACCAGTTCCCTTAACCCCTCTAATTCTTTTTACTGCTTTTCCAAGACTTATATCAATACTTGGAATTATACTATCCACTTACTTCACCACTTTCTCTATGTCAATAACAACGATATCCCTAGCTCCAGCGGCTTTTACTTTGGCTATAACTTCTGGTAATATGTCCTCATCTGCTACTGTAATTACTTCCCACATGTCTGATCTGCTTAGCCTAGTTATTGCTGGGGCTAACATTGCAGGTAAGGAATCTATTACCTTATCTAGCCTATTATCAGGGACATTCATGAATATCATTTTCTTACCTTTAGCTGCGATTGCTCCCTTCATCATTGTTAGAAGCAAATTAATCTTGTCAGCCTCATCGTTTTTTATCCAGTTTTTATTTCCTATAACTACTGCATAGGAGTCCATTATAACGTCCACTGCTTTTAACCCATGCAGTTTTAGAGTAGTACCAGTACTCATGACATCAATTATTGCATCGGCAGCACCCAATGATGGCATTACCTCAGCAGCTCCACTTATTTTTACTATTTTAGCGTTTAGTTCTTTTTTTCTTACGTATTCTTTTGCTATATTATAGTATTTAGTAGCTACTCTAAATTCCTTTCCTTTCAATTCTTCTACAGAATTTTCGCTCCAGGTTTGAGGGACTGCTAGAACTATTTTTGATCTTCCAAAGTCTAGTTTGATTAACTCCTCAACATCTGCATTACTTTCTATAACATAATCATGACCAGTAATTCCTAATTCTGTCGCACCAGTTTCCACAATATTAGGTATGTCCTCAGTTCTGATCATGACTAATTGGACTCCCTCCCAACTTGTGGGTACTATCAACGCTCTATCATCACTAGCCAATGGCTTTATGCCTACTAATTGTAAAAATTGTAATGTAGGTTGTTGAAGTCTTCCCTTATTTGGAATTGCTATTTTCAAGTTCCTCACCAAGTTTATCTATAACCATTCTACACTGTTCTTCAGTACCTACTGTTATTCTATAAAAGTTATCATATAACTTCCTTATTGCAATACCGTGTCTCATAAGCATTTCTTGCAAGTTCCTATTATCTTTTATCAAAAGGAAATTTGTTATCGATTTATAAACTTTCAGATTTAGATTCTTGAGTCCTTGATATAGTATTTCCCTATTCCTGCTGATTGTGTTTATCACATCCTTTATATATGACGAATTTTCTAATGCCGTAATTCCCGCAATAAGTGAAGGTAAAGGTATATCAAAAGGTGTTGATGACTTCATGAGGCTCTTTACTATTTCCTCATTGGCGATCATATAGCCTAATCTATAGGAAGCTAATGAAAATGCTTTACTCAAAGTCCTAACTACTAAAACGTTAGGATAATCGTAAATATAAGGAGAAGCTGTATACCCTCCAAATTCGTAGTAGGCCTCGTCAATCACAACAAAACCCTTTGTATTCTCCGCTAATTGACCTATTAGTTCCCTTTTTCCATTAAGCATTGGAGAACCGGTGGGATTATTAGGATCATCAATTATTACTAACTCGGCTTTTTCTGCTTGAACTAGCAGATCATCAATGTTTTCTTTCCACCATTCGCTATCTTCTTTAAGATTTACTTTAATTACCTTTGTTCCTCTTACCGATGAGTAGACAGAATACATGCTGTAAGACGGATAATTTGTTACTATTGTATCGCCGGGCTCTACAAGATTGTAAAATATTGCCCTAATTGACCCATCTGCGCCAACAGAAGGATAAATATTCTCTGGTTCCACCTTTGAATATTCGGCTGCTAATTCTCTGTATCTGTTTAAGAGCTCTGGGTGTTGATATCTATTTCCCTTACTTAGGTACATCTTTACTGCGTCCACAATAAATTGTGGAGGTTCAAATGGCGATTCATTAAGATGTAATCTTATACCCTCTTTAATGTCTGTAAAATCGTATTCACTTGCATCTAATAGCCAAGATTTTATCTTATTTCTAACTAACTTGGTTGGTGCAATACAAAACCCTAGATAAGCAAAGTAAAATAAATAAATAAGCTTTAATGAAACTCTTATCGTGAATTTGCTAGACTATCTAGTGTCACTGAGAACGAGAAAGGTACTTTTGCACTCATATCATATAAATGTAAAAATCGCTCTAATTTACAATATTGCACAAAGATTAATCAAAGATAGAATTAGTATATGTATTATTAATTACGATAAATTCTTAAAATTATCTGGGATAGAATTAGAACAGCAATGCAACGAAAGCTCATATGTAATCGTCTTTGAGGCTGAGGATCCCTCTAACTTACCAATGAGATATAATCTGGTAACAAGTTTTGTAAAAATAAATAAGTATTTTGATGAAATTTTAAGGATAGATAAGATTTCAACAAATCTATATAAGACTCAAGATAATACTGGAAATATATTTATCTTTAGTATAATTAATGGAGAAGTCATCGATAGGAAATTAAGACCTATACACGAGGCTATTATTAACTTTTTAAAAGAATATGGAGGAGAAGTTGAGATTAGAGACTTAGTTAATATACTTTCGAAAAAATATGAAACAAACAGAGATAACGTTAGAGTTGAATTATCATTTCTAAAAGAACTGGGTATAATAGAAGTTAAAGATCGAAAAGTTATCCTTACTCAATTATTATAGCAGGTCTTAGGGGCATGGCTTCTTTATTATACGTCTTTTTGACTTCCTCATTATAAGGCTCTACTCGAATTTCAACATTTAGCTTTCTTCCAATATATTTTGATAACTCACTAAGTACCTCTACCTCATTAATACTATAGTTTGTAATTAATTTCTTCATTTTATCGTCAATTTCTAAGGATTCATTGAATATCTTTTGTAAAATTCTAGCATCTTCTTTACTTTTAGGTTTATGAGTATCCATAAACTTTTTCATTTGCCCATTTGCCTCTATTGCATCTCTAAGTAATTCTATATACCTAGAGTCATTTAGAGCGTAAATTTTAATGAGCTTTGGAGTTCCCTTAAAGACATTTAAGATAGACCTTATATCTTCAATAATTCTTTTCATATACTCATGTTTCAATAGCGTTAGTTCGTCTATCTTCGAACCTTCAACTTCTGGCCATTTTTCATTTACTATAAATGTGGTCTGGTTTAAGATTTCGTGCCATATTTCCTCAGCTAAGTGGGGAGCAAAAGGTGTAATGAGCTTAAGCCATATTGTTAAGACATCCCGTAAGACTTTATTGTTTGCCTTCCTTCCTTCAGCGTTTACCATACTGAAATATTCGTCCAAATCTGAAGAAAAGACAAATAGTAATTCATTAACTGCATCTCTCAGCTCTAACGTTTCCATATGCTTTGTTGTATTAGCCGCAATCTCATAGATTCTTGATAATAACCATTTCTCTGGGAATCCTAAGATATTTTCACTATAATTATCTAAGCTCTTGAAGAGTTCGTACATTTTTCTTAAGGTTTCTCCTACGGTTTTAACTAAAGATTCGGAGAAATTCACATCTGATCCCATATCAGCTGTAGATGACACAGCAATACGCATCACGTCAACTCCATACATTTTTAGACCTTTTCTTAACGGTATAATATTTCTAAGAGATTTACTCATTTTCTTTCCTTCATATAACACTAAACCATTTACAGCAATCGCTTTTGGCCATAAGTTCTCTTGAAATATTGCGGCGTGATTAAAGATAAAGAAAGTTAAATGGTTAGGAATTAAGTCCTTTCCACTATGCCTAATATCTAAAGGATACCAATACAAGAATTCTTCTCTCAATTCCTTTATGATATTGGAGGGTATTCCAGTGTTTTTACTTACCTCTTCTAAATTACCTATGCCTAACATTACGTAGTCCCAAAACTCTTGAGTTAACTTCGAGGGTGATATTTTATATTGTTTTATTTTGTGAGATATAGTGTAATATGCCATATAGATTGTTGAATCACTTAAACTTTCTATTATCCATTTTTTATCCCATGGTAGTGGGGTACCTAACCCTCTAGTTCTTGCACAAGCTCTTTTCTCTAACCATTCAATAGTGAATTCAAAATCCTTTCTGGTTTCCTCAGGGACTATCTGCATTTTAGTTAGGCATTTTCTCGCAAGTTCCTTCCATTCTTTGTTTGAATAATCTAGGAACCATTGGTCTTTAAGTATCTTAACTACAATTTCTGTGCCACACCTACAATACACTGGTTTATTCATAATTTCGAATATTTTTCTACCTAAACCTTTAGAAATTAAGAAGTTAGTTATTAGCTCCCTTCCCTCGGGAACTGGAACCCCACTCAAATTCTTTAATTCATTTCTATATTCTTCCTTAATCAAGTTTTCAAGATCAGCTCTCAACGCACCCTTATTATACTCTGTCCTATACACATATTCTGTCAATTTCTTTAGATCTTCGTCATTCTTTGGATTGTTCTTCTCAACAACATCTTTAGCTAGTGTATTTCCTAAACCTTCTACTGTAATTACTGGTATTATCTCAATATTATTGTTTTTAAGTATCTTCTTAGAATAGTAGTAATCAAAAGGAGCATGAGCTGGAACACTCATGACAACGCCCGTACCTAAACTAGCATCAACGAAATCTGCTCCCAATACGCCTATATACTTACCGGTTATTGGGTTTTCTACTTTAATGCCAACTAGTTTTGACCCTTTAATCTTATCCTCTATTTCTATATTATCTATTTGAAAAGATAATTTAGTGGCAGATTTCTCGCTCAATATCATTTTTTTGCCAAGTATGTTAGCAATTACATACATCTCATTAGGATTTATCCATAATCCTGTAGCACCAAATACCGTTTCTGGTCTTAGCGTAGCAGCGGGAAATATACCCTTTTCTGAATTGAAATATATTAATACAAATTCTCCTATTTCTGGTTCCACATCTCCTTTAGTGTCGTGCATACCAACTGGTATATGATGAACTGGACACCATCCTACGGGATGAGTATCTTTTACTATATATCCCTTGCTCTGTAATTTATGAAATTGCCATGTCACAAATGATGAAAATTCAGGATCAATTGTTGTAAATTCCCTTCTCCAGTCTATTCCTAACCCTATTTCTCTCATTGAAGTCTTTATATCCTCTTTAAAATAGTTCGCCATGAATAGTGGATCAGACATCCTAGGGATTACGTCTGGTGATATTTCGTAAATTTCCTTAAAAGTTTCTATGAGCTCCTTATCACCTTTTGCAATTGCGTCAGCCATAGCCATTATGGGCGTTCCGGTATAGTGAAACGCCATGGGAAATAATACATTATATCCTCTCATTCGTTTATATCTAGCTAAAATATCTCCAGTGACGTAAGTTCTTCCATGTCCTATATGCCAAGGGCTATTAGGATAAGGAAATGCAACTGTAGTGAAAAATTTAGGTTTATTAGGATCTGGGTTAGATTCGTAAACTTTTGCTTCCTCCCATTTAATCTGCCACTTATGAGCAATGTTATTCAAAAAGTCAATAAAGTCCCTATACTGTGAGCTTATTTTACTTCACCAAAAATGATATAGCTAGGTCTTTTTTAAATATTAACTAGATGTTCACCAGAACTGGAGACGATGGAAATACCAATGTAATATCTAAGAGAGTAGGAAAAGATTCTCCGCTAGTAAACTTATTGGGAGATATAGATGAGCTTAATTCCTTCATAGGATTAGCCTTAACAAAGATTGAATGGGAAGATATGCAAAACGATCTTATGCGTGTTCAAACTGAGTTATTTATATTAGGAGAGGAAATTATTCAGGATAAGGGTAGAATAAATGAGGAGGCAGTAAAGTGGTTAGAGAGTAGAACAGTTGAGTATAGAAAAGAAAGTGGTCCTGTAAGGTTATTTGTAATACCAGGCGGTTCCGAGGAGGCTTCATATTTACACGTAGCAAGAAGTGTTGCTAGAAGAGTTGAAAGAGATGCAGTAGCTTATTCTAAGGAACTGAATTTCAATAAATGGATAATTGTTTATCTGAATAGATTATCTTCTTTATTATTCTCAATGGCTATAGTAGCAAATAAGAGGAAAAACGTAAAGGAGAGAATTTACGATATAGGTAAGTATTTCTGATATTCTTGAGGCATTAACCCAGATCTAATTAGTAATTCACAATTCTTACATATCATTCTCCCTGGTGTAGTGGGCTCTCCACAAATTACACAATTAGGTAATTCGTTAGTGAGTCTATACTCTCTTTTGAGTTTGTCTGAAATCTCATCAAACTGTTCTAGAATTCTCAGCAATGTCCCAGGTTTTCTTTCCTCTAGTTTGTACAATAGTTCTCTGACCTTAGCCCTTAGAGTTGGTTTTTCAGAAATATATGGGCATTCGGTTTCTTGAAACTCAAAGCCTTTAAGATGAGCATAGATCGTTGTCTCCCATTCGTAAATTTTCCTTAATGGTTTAACTCTCATTACAAACTTACTACTTACCATTAATGGCTTATCTCCTAACCTTATTAGTCTCAACAAGTCACCTCTTATCAAATTTATGACTATAGTTTGCACTTCATCGTCTAAATTATGACCAGTTGCCACGTAATCTGCGTTTACTTTAATTCCGGCTTCATTAATTAACTTCCTTCTAAATCCTCCACAAAAGGTACAAGCGGATACATTAAGGTTCTTCTTTAATGAAGCTTGTAGCATCTCGTCTAGAGAAAAACCAACTTCTTCTTTAAACCCGCTTTTTATTAATTCAATTCCTAGATCCTTTAGATATTCCTCAAGCCTCTTCACGTATTCACTTCTATTATATCCTTTTATGCCCTCATTTATATTGAATGCTATTAGTTTAGATGGGTTTATAAATTGAGACAAGGTATCTGCTAATACTAAGCTATCCTTTCCTCCTGAGACCGCTAAAAGTATTTTATTGGAATTCACTATCCCTTGCTTTCGAGCCTCTATTTCGACTCTTTTCCTAACGTCTTCTATAAAGCATTCTTTACATAATTTTCTTCCAGTATGTGGTTGTAGAATTACCGCTTCTCGTGTTTTACAATTATCACAAATCATTCTTTATCTTTCCCTCAATTATTCTATTTCCACTTACTACTTCGTCAATACTATGGATTGCACATCCTTCTTCTTCTAGCATTTTTCTTATATCATCAAAATTGAGACTAGTACCTTCAATTATTATCATTAATCCCATTGTTTCAACGTCCATATCAGTGACACTTATATTTACACCTTCTACGCCATCTAATTTTGAGATTCTCTCTGCTAACTCAACTATCGATGTTCCCCTAATGGGCTTCAGAACGTCTAAGACAAGTCTTCTAATTGCCACTGCTCATCATATACATTAGTATTTATCAATTAGCATTAAAAACTTACTTTTAACCGTGATCATGAGGAAATAAATTTATAAATGATAGAGTAGAGGGGTTTAAGTGGGGGGTTGATGATGGGGGTAGAGCTAGCTTTTCCTAAAGTAGTAGGAAAGCAAGTATATGGAAGCTTATATGAGTGTGACGAAGATGTTTTAAAAGATACTAAAAGACTAGAGCAAATAGTAAAAGAGGCTGCTGATGTGGGCAATATGAACATTCTTGATATAAAGTCATGGAAAATTGGAGAAGGAGTAAGTGTAGTAGCGATTATTCTTGAAAGTCATATAACTATACACACGTGGCCGGAGTATAGATTCGCAACGGTTGATGTGTATTCTTGTGGTCAACATACTAGTCCCTTGAAAGCATTTAATTACATAGTGGAAAAATTGGGGGCTAAGAAATATACTATAAATGAGGCTGATAGATCATCAGAGTTCTAATAGTAGGCGGGGGATTAGCTGGACTATTATTAGCATACAATATTCGTGATTCTGATCCAATAGTTTTTGATAGAAGGCGTTTTCCGGGTAAGAAGTGCACTGGTGTAATAAGCCGTAAAACGTTTTTAGACCTTGGCGTTAGTAGGCAATTCATAGATAGAGAATTTAAAGTTATTGAAATAAAGTATGATAATAAATATAAACTTTATGTAAATACAGATGTTATCAGGCTGAATAGGGAAAAGTTAGAAATATGGCTTGATGAGGAAGTAAAGACAAGAAGACCAAGGGACGTAATAATTAATGGTAATACTGTAATATCTGGGAATGAAAAATATGAGGGAATAGTAGTAGATGCAGGTGGTTGGAAAGGTAATGCTAAGTGGATTAAGGCAATAGAGTATTTAGTGGAACCGATAAACGAGGAGAACATTGTTGTTTATATCCATTCTAAAAACGTTGGAGGATTTAGCTGGATAGTTCCACTACCCTATGGTACTCTAGTAGGAGCGATCTCATATAGTGATCCGAGGTTGTTCCTGCCTAAAATTAATAAAAGGATTTTAGATATCCATGGAGGAGCAATTCCACGTGTCTCACCTATTTCTAACATAAAAACGTTAAAGTTTGGTGATTCTACTGGGCTTATAAAAACGTTTACTGGTGGAGGCATATTTGGTATCGCAAGCTTGTTGCATCCCCTAGTAAATGGAATCCGTAGTGGGAAATTCAATGAGTATTATTCAAAGTATAAGATTTTAGCTAAAGAGATAAGAAGGCAGTATTACATTACTAGATTTCTGGAATTCACTTGGAAGACTCTTCCAGTTTTATTTAAGTTATATAACGATAAAACGCTAAATGTTTCCGAAGAATTTGATTTGCATTCACTTCTTATTCGTAGGTTTCCTCACTAGATTATAACATCCTTCTCCTTTTTCTATTATTCCCATTTCTATTAGCTTAGATATTACAGCTTGAGGATTGGAAATCCCTCTAGCTTTAAGATCCATCGTAGCTGCTATCTCACCCACAGAAATATAATTTTTAAAATATTCTATTGCAATCTCAATTTCCTTCTGATTTACAGACATAAGATATATTAGTTTAGTATTCATTTAACGTTATCGTGAGTTTAAAATCTTATATGCAACTTGTTAGGATCCATAATGTTATAGGGGCAGCGTTAGGAGCGATTATGGGCTTTTTAGTTTCCTCTCAATGGTATCTTGAACTTAAAGAGATTTTGATATCTGCACTTGTTGTTGGCCTTATTGCAGCTGGAGGATATGTTATAAATGATGTATATGATGTAGAAATAGACAAAATAAATAAACCATATAGACCTATCCCATCTGGTCAAATATCAGTCAATAAAGCTAAAACATTATCAATAGCCCTATTTGTAATAGGTATAGCTCTTTCTATTCTACTAAATATTTACGCGACAGTAATAGCAATATTAACCACTATTGGCCTGGTGTATTATGCTAAAGATCTGAAGAAAACCGGTTTTTATGGTAATTTATTAGTAGCGACAACTACTGCTCTTTCAATATTCTATGGTGGAGTAGCTTTTTTCTCTGATAATTGGCTTTTAAGAATAATAATTCCCACATTTTATTCATTCTTTCTCACATTAATAAGAGAGATAGTCAAAGGTATTGAAGACTATAATGGGGATTTACTTAATAATGTGAAGACATTAGCCACAACCTTGGGGATAAATAAATCATGGAGAATAGCTAAAATTCTACTTATACTCCTATTGGTAATTTCACCTTTACCATTCTTTATAGGTTTCAATTTAATTTATATTGTAATTTTAATAGCTTGCTTTATTCCTTTTACTATTCTTTCCGTAATTCAAAAAGAGACAATAGAAGGAGCTTCTAAAGCTAGAACATATTTAAAAATCTCAGCAATTGCAGGAATAATCGCGTTTTTATTAGGGAGTTTGCCGTTGTTATCAATTTTTAGACCGTAAAGTTTGCATTAACTTATTATGTTATATAGGTCTACCCGTGACTTTGGCGAAGACCAAGGGTTAAGGATTGATATGAAATATCGTAAAATCCTATGAAACCTAAACCCTATTCTTTAAAGAGTAATCTGCTTATCTATTATCTTTCTATAACCTCCTTTTATCCCAACTACTCTTATGTTGATTATTTGAGCTTTCTTATTTTGTGGTATGGATACTGGTAATTTTAGATCTATAGCAGACTCAACTCCTATATTGGTAAATGTTTTAAAATGAGCCGGAACACCATTTATCATAACATTTACTATTAGTTTATCTAAGCTTATTTCGCTCTCGTTTTTTAGATATAAGTAAATTATATTATTATTTACCTTACTATCGACGCTAAAATTTATGTTAGGAGCTTTTTCAAGTAAGTTGTATGAAGCTAAAATAACTCCATAATCTTTTTCATTATTTGATTGGAGCGTTGTTGTTACTACGTCGTTGTTTTCAATTTCTATCTCATCACTATCAGAGCTAGGTAACACTGTATATATCGTTTTACCGTCTGTGTCACTTATTTTTACAATTCCTTCCCTGCTCTCATTTCTTATCACAAAATATGACTTTTTCATTAATTGAAAAGAAATCGAATCGTTTCGATTTAATATTAGCGAACCTGCACTTAATTTATACTTAGTACTAAAACCTTCAATTTTGTAGAACGAAATTAGACTTAAATTTAGTAATTCAAGTGTTTGAATAGAGGGATGGTAAACTGCTATTTGATGTTTCCCCTCTTTAGTGATAGGAGTTATATCATAGACTATAGTTGAGATAACTTGAATATCGTTTACCTCAGTTTCAAGATTTGGCTTAAACTCTTTAGTTAAAGAAAAGTTATCAAACCAAAGTCTCCATCTAGGCAGATATGTTTTTTCTCGTTTAGCTTGAATTATAAGATAAAATTTAATAGGTTTATACGTTAGGTCTATAGAGAAACTCGCTTCTTTATTTATATGACTTAGCTTAGTTGATTTTGTAAAGGACTGATAGTCTATTGATCCTTCAAAGTCCCCTTCGTCAAATATCGCTAACTCTCCTTTAGGCATGCATAAAAATAGCAAGTACAAGAAAATAAAATGAATGCTGGGAAAAGTCATTCAGTTGATCAAGAGATCTGATCTTATAGTTGAAGTGTTAGATGCCAGAGAGCCTTCTTTAACGAGGTCGAAGAAAATAGAGTCTATTTCAATAAAAAACGGAAAAAGAATATTATTGGTATTGAATAAAGGAGATCTAGTACCCTTATGGGTTCTTAAAGCTTGGAAGAATTACTTTAAGAAAGAAGAGAATATTGAAACTGTATACGTGTCCGCAACTTCTCATCTAGGTACTAAACTTTTACGTGATACAATGAAGTTATTGTTAAGAGGAGATAAAGGAGTTGTAACGTTTGTGGGGTATCCAAAGTCTGGCAAGTCTTCAATAATTAATGCACTTAAAGGTAAACATTCAGCTCAAACATCAGCACATCCATTAGAATATGGTTATACTAAATCTATACAATTGTTTAAAATTGATAAAAAAATTTATGCATGGGATACACCAGGCGTCATACCCCCGGATGGTGACGAATTAGAGAAAATAATAAGGGGAACCAACGTAGATTTATTAGAGGACCCTGTAAAACCCGCTTTAATGCTGATAAATAGAATTATCGAATTTTCGAAAGAAAGCTTAATTCGCGTGTATAAGGTGGATTTTTCTAATCCTTTTGAGCTATTAGAAAAAATAGCCATAAAGAGAGGATGGTTCTATAAGAGTACTAAAGAGCCAAATATCGATATGGTTGCTAAGGCGATAATAAGGGACTATCACGAAGGTAAAATTGCTTATTATACTCTTCCCCCTAGTCTATATAGAGATGATAAGAGCAATAGTGTTTGATGCAGATAAAACCTTATGGGATCATCATAATATATCAGAATTTGAAGAGCCTTTAAAATTAGTAAACGCAGATACTTTAGAGGATTCTAAAGGTAGAGTTCTCCATTTATTTCCAGACGTCAGAGAGACTCTTAAGGAATTAAAAAATAGAGGTTACATATTAGGTCTAGCTACGTGGAACTTTGAAGATAAGGCAAATAAAGTATTAGCTGCACTAGATTTGCTTCAATATTTCGATATAATTGTAGCAAAACCTTATCCCTATAAATTTCTAATGTTAAGTCAGATAATTATTGAGATTAATGCTAAAACTAATCTAAAAATAAAACCTAACGAAATCCTTTTCTTAGATGATAGAAGAGGGCATTTTGGAAATATCTGGTTGTATCTAGGGGATGTAAAGTGTTTAGAAATGTGGAAAGATATTGTTAGGTATAGTGAAATATTTAGCATATTAAGATACGTTAAAAATGGATAGTTTTTATTATTCACTTTATCATTCCTAAATAAAAATAATGAAAAAGTTTAAAAACATACATACATACAAACATAGACGTGAAAAAGATGATAGGTGAGTTCTCCCTCCAAATTTAATATATGCTTCAAAATTTTCAAGGGATTTCTTGATAAAAGAAGTAACAATCAAGTTAGATATAAAGAATTACATCCAAAGGTGATATAGATTGCCAACTGGTGCACGAATTCTAGTAGATTCTCTAAAGAGAGAAGGAGTAAAGGTAATATTCGGAATACCTGGACTATCAAATATGCAGATATATGATGCTTTTGTAGAAGATTTGGCAAATGGCGAACTTAGACACGTCTTAATGAGACATGAACAAGCTGCAGCACATGCTGCAGATGGATACGCAAGAGCTTCTGGAGTCCCCGGAGTGTGTACTGCTACATCTGGTCCAGGTACGACTAACTTAACTACTGGACTTATTACTGCATACTGGGATAGTTCTCCTGTAATTGCAATAACTGGTAATGTGCCTAGAAGCGTTATGGGTAAGATGGCATTCCAAGAAGCTGATGCTATGGGAGTGTTTGAAAATGTGACTAAATACGTTATTGGAATTAAGAGAATAGACGAAATCCCTCAATGGGTTAAGAATGCATTTTACATTGCAACCACTGGAAGACCCGGTCCGGTAGTAATTGATATTCCTAGGGATATTTTCTATGAAAAAATGGAAGAGATAAAATGGCCAGAGAAACCGCTTGTTAAGGGTTATAGAGATTTCCCAACTAAGATAGATCGATTAGCACTGAAAAAAGCAGCTGAGATTCTAATCAATGCGGAGAGACCAATAATTTTGGTAGGCACCGGGGTAGTATGGGCTAATGCAACTCCTGAAGTCTTAGAGTTAGCGGAACTATTACATATACCAATAGTTTCTACTTTCCCTGGAAAAACTGCAATACCACATGATCATCCCCTATATTTCGGGCCAATGGGGTATTATGGAAGAGCAGAAGCATCAATGGCTGCCCTAGAATCTGATGCAATGCTGGTTGTAGGTGCAAGATTTAGTGATAGGACATTTACATCATATGATGAAATGGTAGAGACAAGAAAGAAATTCATAATGATCAATATTGATCCTACAGATGGAGAAAAGGCCATAAAGGTAGATGTTGGAATTTATGGTAATGCTAAGATAATATTAAGGGAGTTAATAAATGCAATAGTATCACTCGGTGAAAAAAGAGATAGGAGTGCGTGGTTGAAAAGGGTTAAAGAGTATAAAGAATACTATTCGCAATTTTACTATACTGAAGAGAATGGAAAATTAAAGCCTTGGAAGATAATGAAGACCATTAGACAAGCATTACCAAGGGATGCTATTGTAACTACGGGTGTAGGTCAACATCAAATGTGGGCTGAAGTGTTTTGGGAGGTACTGGAACCCAGAACTTTTCTAACTTCATCTGGGATGGGTACAATGGGTTTTGGTCTTCCAGCAGCAATGGGAGCTAAATTAGCTAGACCAGATAAAATTGTAGTAGATCTTGATGGCGATGGTTCATTCTTAATGACTGGAACTAATTTGGCCACAGCTGTTGATGAACATATTCCAGTGATATCAGTGATATTTGATAATAGAACGTTAGGGTTAGTAAGACAAGTTCAAGATCTATTCTTCGGAAGGAGAATAGTAGGTGTAGATTATGGTCCTTCACCAGACTTTGTTAAATTAGCTGAGGCATTTGGTGCTTTAGGCTTTAATGCAACCACATACGAGGAGATAGAAAAGTCAATTAAGAAGGCGATAAAGGAAGATATTCCCGCTGTGATTAGAGTACCAGTAGATAAGGAGGAGTTGGCCTTACCTACGTTACCACCAGGCGGAAGATTAAAACAGGTGATCTTACGTGACCCAAGAAAGAGTAGTTAGAGTGTTAGCTTATTATAGAGATCCGGGCTTAATAGAGAGGATAGCATCTAACTTCAGAAAGCTATTTATGGACATCGATTGGATATATGGCTGGAAAGTGAATGATGAAAATCTCTATGAGTTTTACATCGGAGTAAAGGATCACAATAATTTTAACACTGCAGTGCTTCTCCTAAGTAAGACAGTGGATATTAGTAAGGCAGAGATATTAGATAACGCACAATTAAAAAGAATTATAATAAGAGAGGGAAGGGTAATAGAAAGTCAATCGGAAGGTGTAAAAGAGGGGGACATGATAATTTATGTACCAGTTTTCAATAGAATAAAAGGATATAGTTGGGGTGAAGTCTATGTCAAAGATCTACACTGATAAAGATAGTAATTTAGACGTAATTAAGGGAAAGAGAATAGCGGTCTTAGGCTATGGGAGCCAAGGAAGGGCTTGGGCTCAGAACTTAAGGGATTCTGGATTAAATGTCGTAGTAGGGTTAGAAAGAGAAGGAAAATCGTGGGAATTGGCTAAGAGTGATGGAATAACTCCACTTCATACTAAGGATGCAGTTAAGGATGCTGACATAATAATCTTCTTGGTACCAGATATGGTTCAGAGAACACTGTGGTTAGAAAGTGTGCAACCTTATATGAAAAAAGGTGCAGATCTAGTATTTGCACATGGATTTAACATTCACTACAAATTAATCGAGCCACCTAAAGATTCAGACGTATATATGATAGCTCCTAAGGGTCCAGGTCCTACGGTTAGAGAGTACTATAAGGCTGGAGGTGGTGTTCCAGCTTTAGTTGCAGTACATCAAGATGTAAGTGGTACAGCTCTTCAAAAAGCATTAGCAATAGCTAAGGGTATAGGTGCTACCAGGGCTGGTGTAATTCAGACTACCTTTAAGGAAGAGACTGAGACTGACTTATTTGGAGAGCAAGTAATACTTGTCGGAGGAATAATGGAACTGATGAAGGCTGCATTCGAAACCTTAGTAGAGGAAGGATACCAACCAGAAGTAGCATACTTTGAAACTATAAATGAGCTTAAGATGTTAGTAGATTTAGTATATGAAAAGGGAATTACTGGTATGTTAAAAGCAGTATCGGATACTGCAAAGTATGGTGGTATGACAGTAGGAAAATTTGTAATAAACGAGGATGTAAGAAAAAGAATGAAAGAAGCTCTACAGAGAATAAAGAGTGGTAAATTTGCTGAAGAATGGGTAGAGGAGTATGGCAGAGGTATGCCAACAGTAATCAACGGTCTCTCACAAGTTCAGAACAGTTTAGAAGAAAAGACCGGTAATCAACTAAAAGATCTGATCCAAAAAGGAAAACCTAAAAGCTAAAATATTACAAACTTTTATTTATATAATACCTTATGAACACTAAAAAGAGGAAAGGTTCTGCAATAGAACGGAATATCGTAAGCAAGTTAAGGGATAAGGGTTTTGCTGTAGTAAGAGCACCAGCAAGTGGAAGTAAGAGAAAAGACTCTATACCAGATATTATCGCCTTAAAGAATGGTGTTATTATTCTAATAGAAATGAAAAGTAGTAAAGATAAAGAAGGAAAAATTTATGTTAGAAGAGAGCAAGCTGAAGGTATTATGGATTTTGCAAGAAAAAGTGGAGGGACTTTATTTTTAGGAGTTAAGAAGCCTGGCGTTTTGAAGTTCATACCATTTAATAAGTTAAGAAGAACTGAGACGGGAAATTATGTTGCTGACTCTGAGGTAGAAGGGTTAGACTTAGAAGATTTGGTAAGATTAGTAGAAGCAAAGGTGAGCAGAACGCTAGATAATTTTCTCTAATCTGATAGTTTTATCTTTATCTTTATATTGTTCTTTTTCTCGAGTCTCTTTAACCGTTGTACTAATTTCCTGTTGTATTTTCCTATCTCCTCTTTTGGAATTACGATAACATACTCTCCATCCTCATACTTTACTGTGGCATTTGGGATTATATTATTAACAATCTTCGATATTCTAAATTCCATATTATTCATTGTTATTCCTCTATTCACCGGTACTATCATTGTCTGTTCACCAAACACATAGATCTCATACTCAGTATTCCCGGTAGACAAGTCTTTTATTTCAACGACTGGTCTTGCAAGATCAGCTTCCTTTAACCCTGCTGGTACCTTTACTGTAATTTCTAAAGTGTAAACTTTGCTTACATTTCCAGAATTTATGAATATTAAAGTATCCAAGATATTTGGTATTGTACCTATATCAACTCTATTTACAAATCTATGTATAGCATCAATAGGTGAGGTGGCATGAACAACTCCTACCATTCCTACGCCAGCAAGACGAAGATCAACATAAAGTTTAAAATCCTCATCATTCCTCATCTCATCATATACTGTATAGTCCGGTCTACTCAATAGTAAAATATCATGAAGCTCTCCAATTTCGGCATAATTTTTAGAATATTGTGTTATCTCAGGAGGTAAGTGCATATCTCTTGGAGATTCTATGGTTTTCACTATCTTTCCTAACCTCATATAGTATTCTGCTAATGCTTGTGCAAATGTTGTTTTTCCCATACCAGGTGCTCCTGCTATGATTATGCCCTCTGCTCTTTCTTCTAATCTCTTTATTAATCGTTCATCTAAATTATACTCCTCTAATCTTTTCCTAACTACTGGTCTAGTTATAGTTATTTCCCATCCATCACTTAAGGGTGGTCTAGTTATTACTACTCTGTAGTTGCCTAATTGGATAATAAGAGAGCCTTTTCTCTCTATTTCTATAAAGGAGCCTTTTATGAGTCTAACAGCGTTAATTATCTCGTTAGCTATCCTTCTTACATCAGTTGATAACATGGGCCTATCCGAAAGATTTACAAATTTCCAATTTCCTGGCTTGCCCTTTTTAGCTCTCGGAACAGTATCCTCTTTTATGTGCACACTCATCGTTTCGTCATCAAAGAAATTTTCAAATGATAAACCTTGCTCCAATGGCTGTAAAAAGCTATACTGTAATCCCATTGCGTCGCAAATCTTTTTCTGAATCTCATCTGCAGTGACAATTATGCAACCTTTCTCTAGACAATATTCACGAGACAATTCATTAGCTTCTCCTTTTTTCGAATTTTCACCGACTATCTCAAAGCTAACTAGAATTCTTTCTGTTATATCTTTTACCTTCTTCACTTCATCAAGCGCTATTTCAGCACTAACCAAACCATCATTACTTTCTCTTTCAAGCTCAGCCAAGAGCGATTTATGAATTAGCACATTACCAGTTATTATTCCCTTCTCAAGATATTTCGAAACTCCAAATAATAAAGCACTTTTATCTAGCATCAGATCATTCAAAATCCTTATCCCCACTTTTCAATCGAAGTATATATTGGAAAAAATAAAAGATTACCCTTTAACCAGATGTAGGAAATATTCGTGAATCGAAGTTGTATCAGATAATTCAGGGTGAAATGTAGTAACTAGGATATTATTCTCTTCAGCTAAAACTGTTACACCATTTAACTCAGCCAAGCTTTGAGCCTTCCCCCATACCTTGGTTATTGCTGGGGCTCTAATGAATACAAAATTGGCTTTGCCCTTACCTATTTTAGATAAGTCGATGATTGCTTCAAAACTTTCTCTCTGCCTTCCATAATAATTTCTAATTATACTAATATCCATTATACCAATCAACGGTTGTGATGTCTTACCTACCTTAGCATCGCTTACTTCCTTTGCTAGCATTATGGCACCAGCACAAGTTCCCATAACCGGTAAACCAGACGTGATCTTCTCTTTCAATTCATCTAATATCCCTAGCTTCTTAGCTACTATGCCTATTGTTGTACTTTCTCCTCCAGGTATTATTATTCCATCTATATCTTTCAGATCCTTAGGAATCTTAACTGGAGTTATTTCACCATTTATTGATAATTTGTCAAAGGCCCTCTTTAACTGTAGATAATGTTCTTCAAAGCTCCCTTGATAAGCTATTATACCTATCTTCATAATCCTCTCACTTGTAACAATTCTTCGGGTTTTAGAGATTTTATATCAATTCCCATCATACTCTTTTGTTCACTTATCATTTTTTGAGCTTCTAATACAATTTCTGGATATTCCCAGCAAGCTGCTGCTAGTACTATTGCTTTGGCTCTTTCATCTGGGTCTTGACTCTTAAATATACCAGAACCAACAAATAATCCATCAGCACCCAACCACATCATTAGCGCAGCATCAGCTGGTGTCGCTATACCTCCGGCAGCGAAGTTAACAATTGGTAATCTCTTAATTTTTGCAGTAAGCTCAACTATCTGGTAAGGAACTTGATATTCCCTTGCTTTTTTGACTCTATCTTCCTCCGACATGCTTATCAAGCTTCTTATCTCACTATTTATTATCTTAATGTGTTTTACTGCCTCACTGACATTTCCAGTACCTGCTTCACCCTTAGTTCTTATCATTGATGCACCTTCCGCTGTTCTTCTTAGTGCTTCTCCTAGGTTTCTAGCACCATTGACAAATGGTACGCTAAATTCCCATTTATTTATATGATGTTCCTCATCAGCTGGTGTTAAGACCTCACTTTCATCTATCATATCAACACCTAACGCTTCTAGTAGCTTAGCCTCATAATAATGACCTATTCTTACCTTTGCCATTACTGGTATTGTTATTGAATTCATTACCTCCTCAATTATCTTAGGATCCGCCATTCTTGCAACTCCACCTGACTTTCTAACGTCATAAGGTAACTTGTCTAAAACCATTACGGCGACAGCACCCGCTTCTTCCGCTATCTGAGCTTGCTGAACGTTTGTAACATCCATTATAACTCCTCCTTTTTGAAAGATTGGAAATGCATGCTTTACTCTAGTAGTCCCAGTTTGAATTACTGAATCCAATTTTTTTAATTCTGGTAGAAATTCCATTAACCCATTATCCTTTATAATATCTTTAACTTCTGCTAGTTTGTAGAAAAAATCTTCAATTTGTGCAAAAGATAACTCATAAAGCCTCATATCATCACATAATTTGAGCTTAAGGTTTAAAAACCTATCTTAAACGAGCTTTTTGTTTTCTTTCACTTTCTGCCCTTATTTTAATGATTCCCAGAAATACTGCACAATTTACACAATAACATTTAGTCACTGGATATCTGGCAATTATTGCGCCTTTCTTCTCTAACTCAGATGCTAATGAAGCGTCAACTGGACTGTACATTTTTGTAACGCATACAGCCTTATCCTCTGGTACCCTAGCACCACACTGATCACAACTTATATAACCAACATGTCCCTTATCCCCTTTTCTTCTTCCTCTGTTCTCTCTCTTCTTTGGCAATTTTACCCCTATTAATTCACACTATTTAATCTCTAATAAGTTTTTGCAATCCTTAGAACTGTTTTTGCATCCATTTTACAAATTACACACTTATCATTAACTTGTCTCTTCTCTATTGGATAACCTAGTACTCTCGCACTGGTAAGTTCCTCAATTTTTAAACCACACTCGTTACTTCCACACCAAGGAACCTCTACAATACCAGCGTTATTTTCCAAGATATTTTTAGCCTTTTCGATATTATTTGAGTATTCTATTCTAGATTTAAGATCCTCCCAAGCTCTTTTTCTTAAGTCCTCTTGCATTTCATTTAGAACTTCCCTAACTTTATTGACAACTTCTTCTTTCTTCACTGTATAGGACTTAAGATTATCTCTTCTCTTTATAAATACTGTGCCAGAGTTAAGTTCTCTAGGACCTATTTCTAATCTAATCGGAACTCCTTTAATTTCCCAAATATAGAATTTCTCCCCTGGCGTTTTTTCGGTATCTTGATCAGTAATACAAGTTATATTGTTATTGTTCAACATCTCACAGACCTCTATTGAGTACTTCATTACCTGTTGGGTTTCTTCTTCTTTTTTTGCAGGAATTGGTATTATTACTACCTTAATTGGAGCTACTGAAGGAGGTAAAACTGGTCCATGGTCATCTCCATGTATTGCAATTACTGAAGCTATTGCTCTATCTGAAATACCATAACTTGTTTGATGTGGGTAATCGAGACTACCATCTTTCTTCTGGATCTTAAAGTCTAATGCCTTACTAAAGTTTTGACCTAAGTGATGTACTGTTCCTATTTGCATTACTTTACCATCCGGCATAATTGTATCAAAAGCGTAAGTGTGTAAGGCTCCTGCAAATCTATCCCACTCTGGTCTTTCAGAAATGATATATGGGATTGCTAGACTATCAAATATTTTCTTATAAATTTCTATTGCCTCATCTACTTGTCTCTGAGCATCATCGTATGTTTCATGAACCGTGTGAGCTTCTTTAAAAGTTGTAATCTCTCTTAACCTTATCATAGGTCTTGTAGCCTTAGTCTCATATCTAAAGACACTTACAATTTGGTAATATTTCTTAGGCAATTGTTTATAACTTTTTAACCATAAGCTTTCCATTGTAGTTATCGCAACTTCGCTTGTAGGCCTTAGTGCAAGTTTAATGTCTAAATCCTCGCTTCCTCCTTTGGTTACCCAGAATACTTCTTCTTCAAATCCTTTAATATGTGTACTTTCTCTCCTTAGTAGATCTTCTGGGATTAAAAGTGGAAATAATACCTCCTCATGGCCAGTAGAGTCTAGAAAATTCCTAATGATACCAATTATATTTTGTCTTAACTTAAATCCATATGGCATCCATACTCCCATACCCTTTACTGGATATCTTCCATAATCGTAAAACTCTCCTTCTCTTAAGACCCAGTCAAACCACTCACTAAAGTTTTTCGACCACTTCTCTCTAGTTATCTGCACAAAAAGGAAAAAACATAAGAAGATAAAAAACTTTAACCTTAATTTTAGAACTTACCGAAGAGCATTAGTACAGCGAATAGGATTCCATATACCGCTATTCCTTCACCTATTGCTACGAAAATTAGAACTGTACCGAACATATCTCTTCTTTCTGTCAACACACCTACTCCAGCTGCAGCAGCCATACCTACCGCTATTCCAGCACCTATTGCAGCTAATCCAACTGCTAATCCCGCACCTATGTTAATGCCTGCAAAACCTTGAGCAGTTTCTGACGGTGCTTGTGCTGTCGCTATTACACCGCTTATTATTATTGGTAATAGGACGGATAGGATCAAACTCGCTCTCTTCATAGTTAAGTCCCAGAAAACTATTATGACAATTCCTTTAAAACCTTTCTTTTTACTTCATCTAACTGACTAAGCCTATTTTTTAACAGCTTTTCATACTCTGTATTTATGTTCTTCAAAATTTCATTCTTTTTCTCTTCAAGGGAACTTCTTAAAATTTGTAAATACTTATCCTGATCCACTTTCCCTCCTCCTCTGTAATATTCTTCTTATAATTTTAAGTCTTGAGAATTCTTCTCTTTGCCTATCTTCTAAAATCTGCTTAATGAACTTTATAGATCCTCTATAAAATGGTAATATATAATTGTCTATCGAATTAATAAGCCTCTGAGTTTTTCTTAACTCAGAAACTAACGATCTTATAGTTGACTCTAGTTCAACTAATTCGATAATCTTGTTCAAGGCTTCAGTCATCTCCTCATAAGATTCAGATAAATAAGGTGATGTTTCAACATCACTGAAAGGTTTTGGCGGAATGGTGGATTTGTCTAATTTTATCGTCGGAACTCTCACTCCAAAAATTACTTTTATTGCGCTACTAACCTCTAGGCTAGGTTTTTGTGAAAGAGCTATTTCCTTTATGTTAGAAATTCCTTCTGATGCTACTGCTTGTAGATAGTTTTCGTACACTTTTTTCATCTCTTCATTTACTTCATTGTAAATTTTTTCGTATTGAGATACATAAGTTCTTAAATAGAGAAGCAAAACTTCTCTCTTATTTTCCAATAATCTTTTTATAACTGTAATAAGTCTTAATTGTCTTCTGAATTGTATCAAATTTATCTTAGTTGGCAAAACTTTTTGACTCATTTCTTACCCCTATAGTTTGGATGGTACTTCTTTATGTATTGGGTCTTTATGTTTGTTAGCTCAGATTCTGGCAAAACTGATAGAATCTCCCAACCAATATCTAGCGTGGTTTCTATATCTCTATTTTCGTTAAATCCTTGACTAACAAACTTCCTCTCGAAAAGTTCACCAAATAGTAAATATTTCCTATCTACCTCTGACAATGAATCCTCGCCTATTATCGCAGCTAATCCTCTAGTATCTACTGCTCTTGCATATGAAGCAAATAACTGATTTGAAACATCTTTATGATCATCCCTAGTTTTTCCTTCTCCAATACCATCTTTCGCTAATCTTGATAAACTCATTAAAACATTAATAGGTGGATAAATACCCTTGTTATATAAAGCCCTATCAAGAACTATTTGTCCTTCAGTTATATAACCTGTTAAGTCTGGAATTGGATGTGTTATATCATCGTTAGGCATTGTCAATATGGGCATTTGAGTGATTGAGCCCTTCTTTCCTAGAACCTTCCCTGCTCTCTCATAGATCGTAGCTAAATCAGTATACATATAACCTGGGTATCCACCTCTTCCAGGTACTTCTTCTCTTGCTGCACTAATTTCTCTTAAAGCTTCACAGTAGTTTGTCATATCAATTAATATTGCTAAGACGTGCATATCTTGCTCAAAAGCTAAGTATTCCGCTAACGTTAATGCACTCTTTGGCGTTAATGTTTTCATTACGGGCGGTTCGTTTGCTAAACTAACTATCATCGCAACCCTATTAATAGCGCCCGTTTCTTCAAAGAACTTACGGAAAAATAATGCATCATCGTATCTAGCACCAATTGCTGCAAAGACTACTGCGAAATTACTTTCTTCTCCCCTTACGGTTGCTTGTTTAGCTATTTGAGCAGCTAACATATTTGCTGGCAATCCGCTACCACTAAATATTGGTAGTTTTTGTCCTCTTAATAACGCGTTTAATCCATCTATTGCAGATATTCCTGTTTGTATAAACTCTTCTGGATACTCCCTTGCCGCAGGATTTAGCGGGGATCCGTTTATATCTCTCTTTTCCCCTTTAATGACTGGCGGCCCATTATCTAATGGATCACCCAATGGATTGAATATACGCCCTAGCATCTCCTCTGAGATCTTTACCTCTAAACCCCTTCCTAACATCCTTATCTTAGTTCCGGTAGGCGAAATACCGGTAGTTCCTTCAAAAACTTGTACTATTGCTATTCCCATTTGAGAGTCTATAACTAGACCTCTTCTTCTTTCACCATTTGGCATCTCAATTTCCACTAGCTCATTATATGATGCGTCAGTCACTCCTTGAACATAAACTAGTGGGCCTTTAATCATAGATATGTTTGAGAATTCCCTTACGCTTAACATTAAGCACCAGCCTCCTTTTCCAAATTCTCAAAGACGCTAATTAATTTTCTCTCTAATTCATCATACTTATTTAACTCATCATTTTTGATTGCTGCTTTCGATCTGATAATTTCTGGTAAGAGTTGTCCCATACTATCTACTATTTTCTTTGTAGGAATTCCTCTTTCAACTAATCTAGAAGCATGCGTGTTGAATAAGTAAATTAATCTCATTATTCTAGCTTGCTTCTGTGGAGAAGAGAATGCGTCTATATCATCATAGGCGTTTTGCTTTAAGAAAGCCTCTTTAATTAACCTTGCAGTCTCAAGTACTAATTTATCCTTTTCTGCTAGAGATTCTGGTCCAACTAGTCTTACTATTTGTCTTAACTCGTCTTCCCTAATTAATGTCCTCACCATCATGTCCCTCATTTCTCTCCATTTCGGATCCACATTACTATTCCACCAATTGGCAACTAAGTCAACATATGCTGAGAATCCTTGAAGCCAGTTAATGGCAGGATAGTGTCTGGCCTGTGCTAATGATACATCTAAAGGCCAGAATACTTTTACGAATCTCAGCGTTTGACTCGTAACTGGTTCTGTGAAATCTCCGCCAGGTGGAGAAACTGCAGAGGCAACGGTAACTGAACCAAACCTTTCTGGTTTTCCTATTGTTTTGATTCTCCCAGCTCTCTCATAATATTCCGCGAGCCTTGAGGGTAAATAACTTGGGAATCCCTCTTCCGCCGGCATTTCCTCCATTCTTCCTCCTAAATCTCTTAGAGCTTCTGCCCACCTTGAAGTTGAATCTGCAACCAACAATGTATCGTACCCTTGATCTCTGAAATACTCCGCCATGGTAATACCTACATATATGCTCGCTTCCCTAGCAGCTACTGGCATATTACTTGTATTAGCAACTAATATTGTTCTTTCTAACAATGGTCTACCAGTCCAAGGATCTTTAAGACTTGGGAATTGTCTTAACTCATCTGTCATCTCGTTTCCTCTCTCTCCACATCCCACATAAATTACTATTTTTGCGGCACTCCACTTAGCTAAACTCTGTAACGTAACTGTTTTTCCACTTCCGAAAGGTCCAGGTATTGCGGCTGTACCTCCTTTGGCTATTGGGAATATCGTATCCAGTACCCTGGTTCCAGTTAACAGTGGCTCAGTTGGCTCTAGCTTCTCTTTAAATGGTCTAGGAATTCTAACTGGCCACTTTTGCATCAACTTTATTGGTACCTCATCTCCATTCATATCAACAATTGCTACTGATTCTTCAACTGTATAATCTCCCTCAGCGACAATTTCCTTTAAGGTGCCGTGAATATAAGGAGGAACTAAAATTCTATGCTCTACTAATGGAGTTTCGTTTACAATTCCTATTATATCTCCACCTTCGATCTTATCTCCTTTTTTAACTTTGGGTATAAAGTGCCACTTAGTTTTTCTATCAATTGATGGAACCTTTATGCCTCTTGCTATAAAGGGAGATTTTGTAAGTTCTTTAATTGAATCTAATGGTCTTTGTAACCCATCAAATATTTTTCCTATTAAGCCCGGACCCAGCTCTATAGATAGTGGCGCACCTGTTCTGTATACTGGTTCATTTGGTTTTATTCCGCTAGTATCTTCATAAACTTGTATGAATGCTCTATCTCCTTCTATTCTAGTAATCTCTCCGATTAATCTAGGTTCTCCTACTTCCACTACTTCATACATCTGTGCATTTCTCATATTATCTGCTACAACTAATGGACCATTTATCCTAACAATCCTTCCATTATCCATTTCTACTTACCTCCAAACAACATGTCTGAGACTTTTCCCCTCATACTATCAAAAACTTGGTCTAAGATAAGTTTTAATGAAAAATCTCTTGTTAATCCACTTTCTTCGTAATATATTTTTATTCCACCAAGCATTTTGTCATCAGTCTTGATGGTTACGTTTTTATTATTGCCTACAACTTTTTCTACTGTTGATTTATCATTTTGGGAGCAATATATTGTAATCTTCTCTCCTTTAATCTCTTTAATTTCCTTATTTAGTATATTCTGTATCGCATCCTTGTATTCCTTAGTTTTAACTACCTCTCCAATTTTTTCCAAAACTCTCTCATAAACTTTATTTATCCAGTATTCTTTTTCGACTAATAGTGTTCTCTTATTTTCAACTTCCAATCTTGCTTTTTCCCCTTCAATTTCCTCTCTGGTCTTGGCTATTAAATCGTTTATTCTTTGCGTGTATTCCTGTACTATTTTAGTATGACCTTCATTAATTAGCTTTATAGCTTCATCTAAGCTTTTACTTAACTCTGTTTTTATCTCTTCTCTAACTTTATTCAAAGATTTATCTAATAGTTGTTCAAAATCCATTTATTTCACCCAAAACCTAACGCCTTCATTATCATCTTCCTTACATCTAATGGCTTGGATTCACTGAATGGAGAAGGAATAATTGTTATTAAAGGTTTTCTTTGATCTGCGATTATTGGGTCAATTTTTTCCTTTATAGGCTCATACATGTCTTTAGTTATTAGTATTAGATCTATATCTTCCCTCTTCTTTAATTTAGAAATGATATCGGGCAAAGTATAAGGGTCATCTATGAAATCCCCTTCAGTTCCAACCATTCTAAAGAGAGAAACTGTGTACTTGTCTCCAACAACAAACACTTTACCCATTGCGAATTAATTCTAAATAACAGAGATTAAATACTTATAAGTCACCTACTAATACATATCCCGAGGTAATTAAAGTGCTATTACCAGAGAATATGGTCAGATTACAGATAATTTCTGATAAATCTGCTATAGATCCTATCGTAACTAATCTTCTCAAGCTTGGCATGTTTCAACCAGAGGATCCCCTTTATCCATTAAGTAATGAGAGAATAGAAGATGCTAGAAGACTAATTAATGCAGTCCAAGATCACATAAGCAAATTAAAAATAATCATGGAGCTGGGAGGATTAATAATAGAACCATTAGGAAGTATAAAAGTAAGTAGTTGGATCAAAGCAGCGCAAGATGTCAGTGAAGAAGCATCGAAATTGGAAGAAAGATATAAGGAACTATTAGAGGAAATAGGTAGGCTAAGAGCAGAAAAGGATCTGTACGTGCAACAGCTAAAAGAACTGGAACCGATCAAGTCAATAACTGTGGAATTATCTAGCTTATACTCCTTGGAACTATTTGAAGTAATATTAGCTCAAGTTAGTGAGGAGAAGTTAGGGCTCATCAGTCAAATTATAGGCGATTCCGGTTTCGTATATTACACAAGATTTGAAGAGGGAAAATATACTGTTCTAATTATTACTGAAAAGAATGCGGATATAGATAAGAAATTAAGAGAAGCTGGAGTTAGGAGATACGAACTACAAGAAGGAAAATCGCCCTTTCAACTCTATAACGAGATTTTGGAGAGAATAAACCAGATAAACACTATTTTAGAAAGAACGAGAGAAGAATTGGCAAAGAAAGTGAAGACTGAGGAGAACTATATTAAAAATATGTACGGTAAATTGCTCACAGTTCGAGATGCGTTAAATATCATGAATAAAGCTAGAGTTTCCGAATATTATTTACAAATAGAAGGCTATCTTCCTGAAAAATATGTTAAAAAAGTACAAAATGAAATGAAGGATCTCGCATATGTGGATTATATAAGACCTAGAAGATATGGTGAAAAGGAGGAACCACCCACATTGGTTGAATTGCCAAAGTCAATAAAGGTTTTAGAATCGTTAGTTGAAATATATGGATCTCCCTCGTATTGGGAAATATCGCCGATAGCCTTTCTTGTTTTCACTTTCCCAATATTGTTTGGATTAATGTTTCCAGATTTTGGAAACGCTATAGTTCTATTATTATTCTCGATATGGTTCTATAGATATGGAAAGAGGAGAGGTAGTGAGAACATTCCTAAATTATCTATAATTCTAATATATTCAAGTATAGTCGCGATGATAACGGGTTTACTAGCGAGAGATTTCTTTGGTCCCTTACCTGTAGGTGGGTTAAGGGAGATATTAAATAACGACAATTATAGCGCGGGTCCTCTTTTCAACTTATGGCCAATTCCAGCAAGTGTATCTGAGGCAATAAAGTTCCTCTTACCCTTTGGTGAATATAGTACTAGTGTTAGTATAGAAAATACCATGATATTCTCAGTGTTGTTAGGAGCTATAGCGCTGTTTGTGAGTTCTCTATTAGGTATCATAGATGCGATCAGAAAGAAGGATCCTGAATTCTTGTTCTTTGAAAAACTTCCGCTATTCCTACTTTATGTTGTTCCAATTTTCATCTTCATGTATGGTATAACAGATCCAGCCAATTTCTTTACCGTGGATCAACAGATATTAGGTCAAATACTTAACGCTGTTCTTATGAAATCCTTTAGTGAAAATATCATAGGTTACGGAATAGTATGGTGGACTTCATTTGCGCTATTATATAATTGGGCGGCTCACGCAATTCTAGTTAAGAGACATGATAATGCGACATGGGGTTCCGCTATTGCTATGGGTTTCATAGAAGGTGGATTTGAGGGAGCGCTACTGTTATTGTCAAATACTATTTCATTTATAAGAGTCTTAGTGTTTGCTTTATCACACTATTATATACTGTACGCATTCTCATATATGGCATATTTAGTTGCACCGTCCGTAAATACCATAGGAGTGCTACTGAATCCAATAGCAATAGTTATACTGATAATAGGAAACTTGCTAGCAATAGGTTTAGAAGGGTTAGTAGTATTCATACAAGATTTAAGGCTTCATTTCTACGAGATGTTTAGCAAGTTCTATGAAGGTAGAGGAAGAAAATTTGAGCCAGTTATGGCTTATGTCTCACTTGAGTAAGGTAGGTCTAATTTTTTCTATATCTTTCCTTATTTTTTCTAGTTTGTCTTTAACCTTAGATTCAAATTCTGGTTCAAGCTTCTTGAAAAGTACTTTAACTTTCCCTATCTTATGACCACTGTTAATTGATAACTTTGAAGCAATATCCCATCTCTCGTTCTCTACATTCCCCATGTTTAACATATCATATATCTCTTGAGCATGTGAGGGCATTAGCGGATATAATAAGATAGCTATCGTTTTCACTGAATTGACACCTATATAAAGCGTATTCTTTAATTCAGTCTCTTTTCCCATCTTATATAGGTCCCAAGGAGCCTTCAAATTTAAGTATGCGTTACATTCCCTAACGAATTTCAACATTTCCTCAGTTCCAGCCTTCAATTTACCTTTCTCAAATAGATCTCCAACAATTCTCGGAATCTCATTAATTAGACTAATGATTTTCTTATCGTTATCGTCAAGAGCATCAGTCCTAAACTCTGGTACGATCCCGTTATAATATCTATTTAACATACTAAGTATCCTATTTATGTAATTTCCAATATCGTCATTAAGTTCTGTATTTACTATTCTAACAGTTTCTCTCCAAGTGAAGTTGGTATCTTTCTCTTCAGGCCTTAATCTAATTAGGACGAATCTCCAGTATTCTACATCCATTAGCTCAGGTGCTTCGTCAATCCATACTCCTATCTTTCTACTTTTGCTAAATTTTTGTCCCTCATATAGCAAATATTCCGTAGCTGCTATTACATCTGGTAAGTGATATTCTTCCTCTGAAGCCATGAGCATAGCTGGAAGTATTACTGCGTGGAATGGAATATTATCTTTTCCTATAAAATAATAGCTTTTTATATTGTTACCAAACCAGTACTCTTTCCACTTTTCTACTTCACCCTTCTTTTCAAAATATTCGATTACAGCTGATATATAGCCCAGAAGAGCCTCAAACCATACATAAATTGATTTATCTTGAGCTCCTTCAAATGGTGCTGGTATACCCCATTTATTGTCCCTTGTAATACTTCTAGGCTTTAATCCTTCACTAACCCATCCTAACGCAATAGACTTAACATTATCTGGCATTTCGTTAGAGCTGCTGATCCAACTTCTTATCTTTTCATTAAACTCTGATAAATCAAAGAACCAATGTTTAGTCTTCTTAAATAGAGGCGTTCTTCCACAAATACTACATCTTGGATTTATAAGTAAATCTGGAGTTAGTAACTTACCACAATTATCACACTGATCACCTCTGGCATCCTCAAAGCCACAGTAAGGACATGTCCCTTTGACAAATCTATCTGGTAGATATAATCTATCGTATTCACAATATGGTATCTCATCTTCATATACTTTAACATATTTAATAAGTTTTAGTAAAAATTCCCTCACGAATTTCTTATGTGTCTCGCTTTCAGTTCTAGTATAGTTATCAAAACTTATTTTCCAAACGTTAAGAAAGAGATGCTTATCATATTCATGAGCCTGATCAGTAAGCTCCTTCGGATTTACCTTTCTCTTTATAGCTTCAATCTCTATCGGAGTTCCATGTTCGTCGCTTCCACTTACAAATAGTACGTTTTCTTTACCATATTTTAGCCTCGCATATCTGGCGAAGACGTCTGCTGATAGTATTGAACCTATTAAGTTTCCTAAATGTGGTACTGAATTTACGTATGGCCACGCGGATGTAACAAGTACTTTCATTATATTCTGTGTTTAAAGCAAGTGTTTATTAAACATATCTAAAAATACTTTAAGTAAGGACATGGTATTAGACGTTAAAAAATATCCTTTTACCAAAAGTCTTAATGACGAACTTAAAAAATATGGAGGGGGTATTACACTAACTGATTTGCTATTAAATAGTACTAAACTTATAGACCAAGCTAAAGATAGGATACAAAAAGTTAAGTCTGGTGAGGAACTACTACATTATGTCTCTTATGATGAACCCGTACTCGTTTTTTACACAACACTACTTTCTCTAGCAGTATTAAATGATCCTAAGCTTATTAGAAAATATGCATACGCTGAAGCCAAACAATTCAAATCTTTGCTTCAAAATGAGAATGAGGAAAACTTACTCGAAATTTCTAGATCGTTAGATCTAAGGATAAATAGATGTGAGCAAATAAAATTTTATTTAGAGAAAAAGAGAAGGATAATACAAAAGGATTTTTGTACCAGTTTTATAGAATATCTGAAATATACAAAAGGTCTTAGTGATGATTGGAAGCTGAGTAAACAGATTTTACATAATGGATACGTATATTTGGATAAAAATCAACTTACCGATCTGATAGCTGAAAATATTAAGAATAAAATAATTGAAATGATAAAACCACTGAATCTTAAGGAAATACCAGAAAAATTGAAGAGCTTAATAGAAAAGAAAGGAATAATTCCTCCTTGTATAGAAAGCATTTTAGGGAAGGAAAAGTTAAATGAGGAGGAAATAAGGACTTTAATTACATTTTACATTAACATAGGTAAGGGATTAAGTAGCATAGTAGCAATAATGAAAAAATGGAACGTTACGAACATAGAGGACCTATATAAGAAATATAGAGGAGATAAAGAGACTAGGTATATCGTGTATTCATGTGCGAAGATGAAGCAATTAGGTTTATGCGTAAGTAATTGTAATGTTAAAAATCCCTTACAGCTTTACTTCCTTAGTAACGAATAGACAGCATGGAATCTCTGGATCACTGTAATTACAGTAAGTAACATGAATAAATAAAATACATACAAGGAAACCTGTTTACTAACTATTAGGTAAAGTAGAAGAATTATAAGTACAAATATTATCCTTTCTCCTCTCTCTATTATTCCTCTACCCTCCATTTTTAACCCAAGTGATTCAGCCTTAGCTCTAATATATGAAATTGTTAGAGATAGTCCAACAGCTATCGCCACAAGATACGAGGTAAATCCTAAGAATATGAAAGCGGAGATGTAAAGAATGTCCTCTATCCTGTCTAACGTAGAATCTAAGAAACTCCCTAAGGGAGATGCAGTATTTGATACTCTTGCTACTTCTCCATCTATTCCATCCATTATTGCTGAAATTATTAAAAAAACTATTCCTAGCACAGTATTAGCTCTCATGATTTCAAAGTAGTATATTACTGCAAATACTAGTCCTAGTAATGTAATAAAATTTGCACTTACTCCAAATTTGGTTAATGTTTTTGCTAACGGTTCTATTACTCTTTTTATTTGCCTTCTTATTCTGGTTAACATAGCAACCACTACTATTTTAAACCCTTTTAACTAGTGATACGGGATGACAGCTAAAAAATTGATTCTGGTAACCTCGGAATCCCACCCTTTACACAAGGTATTTATGGAAACTTTAGATGAGCTTTCTAAGGAACTAAATTTAGAAAAAGAAGTTAAAATGGAAGATTACGCATTTCTTGCAGATTATGGTGAAAAGGACGAATTCGATATGCCGTTTCTTCCCCAATTATTAGTTCAAACAGACGATGGGAAAATAATCCCCATACTGACTAAGATGCCATTCGATGCTAGCCTAAAGCCAGACAAGAAAGCAGGTAAAGAAGAAGCTATTAAAAAAATTAAAAACCTAGGATGAGATAGGATTATTTTGAAGTGAGAAGTTTTGAGTTACGTACCACATGTTCCTTATGTACCAACACCAGACAAAGTTGTAAGAAGAATGTTAGAAATAGCTAAAGCTTCTCCAGACGATATAGTATATGATTTAGGATGTGGAGATGGAAGGATAATAATAACGGCAGTAAAGGATTTCAACGTAAAGAAGGCTATAGGTGTAGAAATTAACGATGAAAGAATAAGAGAGGCATTAGCAAACATTGAGAAAAACGGAGTAACGGGAAGAGCTTCAATAGTAAAAGGTAATTTCTTCGACGTCGATATTTCGGAAGCTACTATAGTTACAATGTTCCTTTTAACAAATGTTAATGAGATGCTAAAACCAAAGCTCGAGAAAGAGCTAAAACCTGGAACTAGGGTGGTTTCTCACGAATTTGAAATAAGGGGTTGGAATCCAAAGGAAGTAATAAAAGTTGAGGACGGAAATATGAATCATACAGTATATCTCTATGTAATTGGTGAACATAAATGAAAATTTTAATAGTAAAGAGTGAAAATGGAAAGGTTACGTTAGAGAAAATAGCTGAAGGTGAAATTAGCAAAGTATTACGAGATGTTGCAAAAGAGGCATTAGAGGAATGGAATGAACTAGCTTCAGATTTTATAATTATGCGTGACAATCAAGAGGTACGATTACCCCTTCCGTTAAAACCTGAGGTTTATGAAGCAATTAAGACTTTTTTAGTTGGCAAGGATAAAAAAGAGGCTCTTGCTAAAATTCCATTGTATATAATAAGCTACGAGAATGAATGGAAAGAAAGTGATTTTCAAGATAAGAAGATCTATGTGGTATCATTTTATATTAATGATGAAATAAAGAAAGGCATATTAGATGACGCAGCCCAAATGACAAGTGAACAGAAACAAGAACTAACAGAAGAAGAGGAAAAGGAAGATTTGGAGGAAGAATAAAATAAATAGTTAAATTTTCTAAACACTTTCTACCTTAAAGGGTTAAAAAAGAACATTATTGTGAAAACACTCTTAGGTTTGTTAATTATTTCCTTTTCCTCCTGGAAATGAAAAGAACGAATCTATTGAAATTGTAGCTGCTATTTCATCCCAAGATACTCCAAATGCTTTTAGGATTTGTTCGAATGTGCTCCTTAAAGCTTCTAAATATTTCTCCACATCTATTTCAGTAACTTTTGCTAGTTGCACTGGTTTTACTCCATCTTTTGATCTAACCTTAACATAGTATATCACGTCTCTGGGCAAGACGTTAATTCCAAAAGGTTTAAGTTGTAGAGCTGCTTTCACATGTTGGGGAGTGTTCTTTTTATATGCGTCTAAAGGCTTAGATAGCATCACTTTAAACGCTAATTCATCGAGATTGTATCCCTTATTCTTTAGCTTTTCATATGATCCTTTAATCACGTCTACTATTTTTCCTTTAATTTCCTTTACATCATTTGGCGAGTTTATTGAAACCATTAGCTCCTTTACATCATTAAATACCTTTTTTACGAATTCTGGTGTATTTCTCTTCTTCACTAACATCCCCTTTATCTCAACCTTTCCATCCGGATATACCCCAAAATAATTCTTCTTCAATCCTGAGAATGCAACAAATTTATATGTTTTATCAACTTCTAAATCCAAATTGAAATTAGACTTGACCCATTTTATAATATTCTCTAGACTATCTTTAGGAGGGTTAAGGAGAAATAACGAATCAGTATCGCCATATAGTACAGTTAAACCTTCTTCCCTTGCTTTCTTCACAGTACTGGTAATCACATATCTACCTAATGCAGTAACGCTCTCCGCTACTGCTGGTGCATATAGCGGAAATGTTTCAGCTCCAAACACACCATAGGTAGCGTTTATAAAGACTTTCATTGCTCTCTGTACCACATCATAAAGTAGTTTTTGTTCTTCACTATTATTAGGGTTCTTCGCTTTCTTTTTGTATATTTTTACTCTGAAGTCTCTTAGTAACCCGGTTATTACTGCAGTTATACCTGGTCTATCCATGCAAACTATATGTAGTACCTCACCGGTCTCATCTTTTACTTCATAAGGCTTTTTGCATTGTTGAATATCTACAGTCTCATAACTGAGATTCCACGTTCTAATTATTGATGGATATAGCGACGCAAAATCCAAAACGGTTATGTTAAAGAATATTCCAGCTGGAGGGTCTATAACTACTGCGCCCTTATAACCTTTCCCTTTTATTAGTGCAGAGGTTCTAATGTTTGAGGATTTTGCTAATATTTCTTCCTTTAGAGGAATCAACCAATTTCTTTTCCTATGTTCCCAATAATATAGATTCTTTACCCAAGTAGAGATTTCTGTTCTCGTCAATTCCTCTATTCCCAGTCTAGAAATTCTCGAGAATAATATAATTAACTTCATAGTTAGATCATTGTTAAACGTCGTAAGCTGAAGCGTTATCTCAGCGTCCCTAAAGTTATATTCTATTAACTTTTCTATATCCAAGAAGGATATTAGCGTATCTACCTTAACTTTCGACGTACCCAATAAGGCCTTTGCTACAGCATCTAAATTATATTCATTATACTTACCTTCAAATGCATAATTTCTTACTGCCTTGTTAAAGAAGAATTTGTATAAATCTATATGAAGACCGGCCAAGTACTTACTTTCATTCTTACTGACAATATCTATGGGGATTTCTTCTGGGAAATAGCCTAATTTTAACGCTCTAAAGTAGATATAGGGTAAATCAAAATCATCTCCATTGAAGGTAAGAACTACTGGGTATTCTAACAATATATCAAAAAATCTCCCTAATAGTTCATACTCAGTATTGAACCTTTCTATTGATAATCCTTCGAGTTTTACATTTCCTTCATTAACATCGTTTCTGTTTAATACGAGAACCTTCCTTAACCCATCATTTCCTGCTAAAGCAATACTTATAATTGGAAATTCTGCTTTCTGAGAATCTGGAATCCTACCCTTAACTGGTGTATACACCTCAATATCTATCGCAACCCTTTTTATTTTAGGTATTTCAGTTTCAAATATGGGAAGCCAATCAACTGCCATTTGTCTAGTCATCTCATCTGAGTCAGCAAACGCTTTCTTAATCTCCTCAACGTCCTTCTCGTCTAAAGACAAGGAAACACTCTCTAACTTACCATTCTTAACAATATAAGGCATACCTGGAATCAGACCTGTGTCATACATATAATTATTGAAGTACTTTATGTGAGCCTCATATGCTTTAGGAACATCGTCCCTTAATCTTCTTACCGCTAATGGATCTCTAACCACAATTTTAGTCAATTTGAATTTATTCCAAGTATATGGGTCTATCTTAGTCACAGTCTCTATATGATCAAATGCTGGATCTCTAACAATTTTAGGCACTTTACTTACTTTATCTGGTTCAAGATCTACTAGAAAGTATGGCTTATGTCCAGTACTATCATATAAGGCATAAATTTTTTGGGTTACTTTATCAAATAACTTACATACAGCCTTACCTTTCTTGCCATCATAATCTACTTGCAATAGGAAATATATCTTATTTTCTTGAGCCTCTTCAAGCCATTCCTTCTTAGTTATCCTTTTTGCCTCAACGGGATAGCTAGGTTGTGATTGTTGAGTATTTTGTTCATTCTTGACAGATTTAGATGAAGGTATATCAAATAGGGTAAGTTGCTTAGCCATTTTCTAACATATATAACTTTATGAAAAATACGCTATAAGTTTTAATGCGGAAGGGCAAATGGACATTTATGAAGAATACGAATCTTAAAATTTCTAAAAATGTTATAAGCTTACATCTACTTTTGTCTCATTATTTTCTAAGGGACGCATCTTAGATCTTAGTAAACATTATTAATATGCATGAGAAAGGAAACATCAAATACAGAACAATACTTTGAGGACCCGTAGCTTAGCCAGGACGGAGCGCCGGCCTGCGGAGCCGGCGGTCCCGGGTTCAAATCCCGGCGGGTCCGCACAATTTATTTTCTAAGAATTTTTTCAATAATTTCCTTTTCGATCCTCTTTATTTCTTCTTCATCTTTATTTCTATATGCTTCCAGAAGCTCTTCATTCAATTCTATGAAAGTGTGACCCCACTTTACTACATTAGAGAACTTCATAGCCTCGTCTACCTCATTAAGAATATATAACGTGGCTATCAACGCCTCAACAGATGACAGTTTGTAGGCTATGCCATAATGTATTGGATTACCTGCAAACAGAATTGGCAATCTTCTATGCTCTCCTCTTACACTTTTAAATTCGTTTAGTGACGTATTATTCCATGAGGTGTCGATAATCGTTATACCCCTCTTTATTAATATATCTTTGTCTTTTATTGATAAGGTTCTTTCAGAGAAGGGATCAAGAATTATACCTCTGCCTACTTTCGAAAGTTCAGCAAGTTTAAGTTTAACTAACTTCTTACCGGTACATTTCCTTGGATCATCTTTATGATAGTCTATAACATATACCTTCATTGGTTTTCTAATGAGTTTTTTTGTTTTCTAAATATTAATAAGTATAGCAAACTTTACGAGTCTAATTCTACTTTAAAATTCTATACAAGGTAGGTTCTTTTTATTATTAATTTGTATTAGAACGACATTTTGGTAAAACTTGTCAATTAAGCTGAGAAAGACTATGAGGTCTTGATTTGTTGTGAATCTTGTTGCTCTTTAGCTATAAGATCTTGCCTTAGTCTTAATAATCTTTTTACTGCATCCGATTTTATTTTTCTCCAATTCCTCATTTACATCTATTTTTAATCTAGCTAATACTATTACGTGATCCTTATCGCTTTACTCATTTATGTAAGGTCCTTCAATTACGTTAAAGTCCTTCAATTCCTCTTTAACTAGATTTTCTAAAGTACTTATATCAACGAAAGCTAAAGGAAACTCTACCCTTACATTAATAACTTGCTCTTCAGAGTATTTCGAGGTCTAATCCAAAACTGCTGAGTTTAGTAATACAATATTTGGTACTCTTAATTCTCTTAAATTCTCTAAAAGAATTCTAGAATAAAACAAATCTATCTCAACCACTGTACCTTTGTATCCTTGTTCTATAAAGTCCGTTGAAAAATACTTATAGGCTGGGAACTGTGCAAGAAAGAATGGTACTTGTGTGGAAACAATTCTTATTTTATCCCCAACGGTAATATATCCACTTAGCATTATTAGCAAGCCAGCAAAAAAGTTACTTAAGACTGGTTGCACAGCAAGACCTACAATTAGACCGGCAAAAGTACTTCCCGCAATTAGTGTAGAGGAGCTAACTCCTAAGGGCAATACCACTAATAGTAGAACAAGCACATATCCAAAGTACTTTACACTGTTTGCTATTACATTAGCTCTTATACCGAGTCTCCTTTGCGAATAAACCCTTATAGCTTCTGCTATCGACGAGACTATCCATAAGCCTATAAAATGTATAGAAGCATCCTAAGATAGAAAATTACTGAGCTAATCGTAGATTGGTTGGTTATTCCAAAACCTTGTAAAATGTACGGAATTATAAAGCTTAGTATAATTACTAAAAAGGACAGAAATACTAGTATGGCAAAACGTAAACTTAATCGCATCTCTATTCTATCTACTACTTTCACTTAAGATTTAAATATATGTAAACTGTATAGTCATATCGCTATCTGGCATATTTTTCGAGCATAAATCCTTGTAACTGCTAATTGTTAAGGATTTAAACTTTAGTTGCATAATGTTATTAGAGGCTCAAAAATTGATCTTTGACATATTCAAGAAAGATAAAAACGATGAGGTTAGAGAGCCATTTTACGCTGACGAGTACGGAGAATGGTTAGTTGTCTCCCATAATAAACCATTAATATATATTTCAAATATTTTACAGAAATCAATCAAGAAAGCTGGATTAAAGAACCATGATCTATACGTGATCCAATATACCGAGGATGAAAAAATAAGAAATTTGGCTAGTATAAAGGGGATGATTTGTAGCAATGGAAATGTAAAAGAACTTGATTTAGCTAATGCAATAAAAAATTCCCTAAGCGATAATCTTACAGTTGGTGAAATAAAGATATTTAAATTGAAGATTTGTGGCATTCTCTTTATATTCTTCTATATAGACGTTGTAGTTAGAAATCTGAAGGACACGCGAGGTAGTGTAAAACTCCTCTTTCCGCCAATGGGTGTAAACTTATACGATATACCCTATACTCTTCAATCGTTAATAAAGAACGTAATAGAAAAAACCCTTGGGATTAATTGTAATGTTTCGGAAATAGATACTGGTGATGGAACTAGACTTAAGGCAATAGCTGAATGTAGGCTACAGCAACCCTTAGAGTCTATTGAACCATTAAGGAAGGCATTAGAGTATTTTAGCCTTTCTGAGCCTAAGATCTCCTTAAATAGGACCAATGTGAGACAAATTGAGTTACAGATCTTTATAAATCAGTTAAAGACTAAGGCGTTAATACCTCTAATTTGGGATCGTTTTATTATCGATTCTCTGCGTTGCTAAAAGTTATTACCCTAAAATTCAGTATATAACTGGGGATCTTTTTGATCAAAGTGGGAGATTTAACTATACCTACAATGGATGATATAGATATACGATCGAAGAAAGTTCTATTGCGTATTGATATAAATTCACCTGTAGATGAGAACGGTAGAATAATTGACGATTCTAGAATAAGGGCACATATTGGAACTATAAAGGAACTAATAGAAAAGGGTAACTCTGTCGTGCTTATTTCACATCAAGGTAGGCCTGGAGATAAGGATTTCATAAGCCTAGAGGAGCACGCCAAATTACTCTCAAAGTATTTAGAACGCGAAGTAATTTTCATAGAAGACGTAATAGGTCCATATGCCAGAGAAATGATCAAAAAGCTAGAAAATAATGGAGTTCTACTTTTAGACAATATAAGACTAATTTCAGAGGAGTTAATAGAGGCCCCGCCACAACAACACGTAAAAACATTTTTAGTAAGAAAATTAGCTCCACTTTTTGACGTATATGTGAATGATGCATTCGCTACTTCACACAGAAGCCAGCCAAGTATTGTAGGCTTTCCCCTGGCTTTACCATCAGCTGCTGGAAGAGTAATGGAAAAGGAAGTTTCAGCTTTAGCTAGAATTTTTAATGCTGAAGATACACCAAAAATATTTACATTAGGTGGTGGTAAGGTTCACGATACTATTAGAATAATCGAAAATCTAGTGAAAAAAAGAATAGCAGATAGGATACTTACTGGTGGTCTCGTTGCAGAACTGTTCTCTGTTGCCAAAGGAATAAATCTAAATCCAAAGAACATGGAAATTTTGGAAAAATTAGGTATTTTGAGCTTAATTCCTAGAGCTAGAAAACTACTTCTAAGTGGAGCCCCTATCGAAATACCAGTTGACTATAAGGTAGAAATAAACGGAAACGTAATAGAAGAACCAGCGAGTAAGGTTACTGGTGTGATAAAGGACATCGGTTCCACTACTGCGGAGATATACTCTTCATTTATAAAAGATGCTAAAGTAATAGTTTTAAGGGGACCAATGGGAATAATCGAGGATGAAAGATTTAAGAGTGGGAGTAAAAGTGTCCTAAAAGCGGCATTGGAGGGCCAAGGTTATGTTATAATAGGAGGTGGACATATGATAAGTGCTTTAGATAAGGATATGAAGATCGATAGTAATAGAGTTCATATATCTACAGGGGGAGGAGCCCTTCTCTTATTCCTATCTGGAGAAAGATTGCCTGCATTAGAAGCATTATCAATGTCGGTGGTGAATAGCAGTGATTAGCGTAGCTGTCAATGGATATGGTACTATAGGGAAGAGAGTTGCTGACGCCATCCTTAAACAACCAGACATGAGACTCGTAGGAGTCGCAAAGACATCTCCTAATTACGAAGCGTTTATAGCACATCATAAGGGAATCAAGATTTACGTACCCCAACAGTCCATTAAGAAATTCGAAGAGTCCGGAATACCAGTGGCTGGCACAGTAGAAGATCTAATAAAAACCTCAGATATTGTAGTGGACACTACGCCAAATGGTGTTGGTGCACAATATAAGCCAATTTATCAACAATTACAGAGAAACGCTATATTTCAAGGTGGCGAAAAAGCTGAAGTAGCTGATATCTCATTCTCAGCCTTATGTAATTATAACGAGGCCCTTGGCAAAAAGTACATTAGAGTAGTATCATGTAATACTACTGCACTACTTAGAACAATATGTACAATAAGTAAGGTCAGTAAAGTAGAGAAAGTTAGAGCGACAATAGTTAGAAGAGCTGCTGATCAAAAGGAAGTCAAGAAAGGACCTATAAATTCATTAGTCCCTGATCCCGCAACAGTGCCAAGCCATCACGCAAAAGACGTTAATAGCGTTATAAGGAATTTAGATATAGCTACGATGGCAGTAATAGCCCCAACAACATTAATGCATATGCACTTTATCGACATAACCTTAAAAGATAAGGTAGAGAAAAAAGATATACTTAGCGTTCTAGAAAATACTCCGAGGATAGTTTTAATCTCCTCAAAGTATGATGCAGAAGCTACAGCGGAATTGGTAGAAGTGGCGAGAGATTTGAAAAGGGACAGAAATGATATTCCAGAGGTAATGGTATTTAGTGACTCGGTTTACGTTAAGGATAACGAGGTCATGCTCATGTACGCAGTGCATCAGGAATCAATAGTGGTACCAGAAAATATAGATGCAATAAGGGCTTCAATGAGATTAATGAGTGAAGAAGATTCCATGAGAATTACTAATGAAAGTTTAGGAATATTAAAGGGGTACCTAATATGAGTGAACCATCTTATTTTGTGAGCTTCTGGTTAAGGAAAATACTAGTACCGGTGGACGGTTCTGAGAATAGTTTAAGGGCGCTAGATCTTGCAGTAGATTTCGGTATGAGATATGGCTCCAAAATAACTATAATACATGTATGTAGTGATTGTAACAATATGAACGATATACAGTCACTAATTGAAAAAAGGGTAAACAATAAGATTGAATATGATTTAAAAATAGTTAAGATTAACATAAAGGAGTCTAGTGTTTCAAATGAGATATTAAAGGTAATAAATGAGGAACCTTATGACGCAGTAATAATGGGAGCAAGAGGAACTTCATTAAATAGCGATATAAATATAGGCTCTACAGCTCTAGCAATATCCATTAATGCTCCAGTCTCTGTAATCTTAGTTAGATGATTAATTTTAATGACTTCGAAGAATATTTTTCTAGATCTTTCATATCATCGAAAGTATATTTGACCTCTAAGAAATTCTTCCTCATCTGGATTACCTCTTTTTTAACTTCATTAACGTCCTTCTTGTCTATAATAACTTTCTTAAACAACTCAGCAATCTCCTCCATTTCACCTTCTTTCATCCCATATCTGGTCATCTCTTGTACCCCTATTCTTAGGCCACTAGGATCAGAAACGTTTTCTGGCTTATCATAAGGTAGCAAATTTTTGTTTACTATAATATTTGCATCTTCTAGTAATTTAGCTATCTTATTCCCTCCACCGAATTCTCTGACATCTACAGCAACTTGATGACTCTTAGTATAGCCTAGATTCTCACCAATTACCTTAAATCCTCTTTCAGCTAAAGCTTCAGCTAAAGCCTTTGAGTTCCTTATTATTTGATTAGCGTAACTTTCGCCAAAGTACTTCATCTCGATTGCTGTTACTGCAGTTGCTGGTAATCTATGTAAATGATGATTACTAACAAACCATGGGAATATGGTCCTTGAAACTTGCTTAAAAACTTCCGAACCGTCAGAGAAAATGGCTCCACCTTGGGGACCAGGAAAGGTCTTATGAGTTGATACAGTCATGATGTCTGCTCCCTCTTTTAGCGGATTACTCCAAACTTTACCCTCTATTAATCCGTATACGTGAGCTGCGTCGTAAACCAATTTGGCTCCAACAGCATGAACATGTGGAGCCAGTTCTTTAGTAGGGTGAGGAAATAGATAAAGGCTACCTCCTAGTACTACAAATTTCGGTTTAACTTCTTCTATCATCTTTACCGCTTTATCTACATCTACGTTAATGTTTTCTTCATCAAATGGCATTTCAATATGTTGAATACCCAAAGCTCCCAATGTTCCAAATTTGGTATGGCTAACATGAGCTCCAGCTTGTACTGGAGCTATTAATGCCTTATCTCCTGGCTCAGCTAGAACTCTAAACACGGCGGCATTTGCTATTGTACCACTAGTAGGTCTCAGATCGCAATCCTTCGAGTTTGTTATCTCATTCATCAATTCCATAGTAAGAGTTTCGATTTCATCCGTATATTTAGTCCCTTGATAATATCTCTTGTAAGGTTTACCTTCTGCATATCTAGACATGAAGTCACTCATATATACACTTTCAGCCAATGGACTCATTACGTTTTCAGATGCAATAAGGTTCAAAGTCTGTGTTCTTCTCCATACGTTCTGTGCCTTAGTAATTTCAAGAACTTTTTCCAATTCTTTAGGAAATGTCATAAGAGTAAAGTAGTTACAGAATATTTAAATTTTGATAAAAAGATCAAACTTTCATTGCTCTTCCAAGTCTGGCATGAGCCTTACCTAACTCTCTGTTAGATAAAGCAGCTAGGAGATTGAGTTCCCCAGATAGTACAGTAGAAGCTATGATCTCAGCTAATTTCTTAGCATTAGAGCCAGGTGGATTTCCACTGCCGTAAACTCCCATAATGGATAGCGCTTCTTTCTGGGTAGGCAACCTTGTACCTCCTCCTACAGTTCCTACTTCTAACGAGGGCAGTGTAACTGATATATATAAGTCCTCTCCTCTTACTTCAGTCCATGTGTATCCAGAACTGCTCTCAACTATTTGAGCTACATCTTGACCAGTAGCGATAAAGATCGCAGTAACTATGTTTGCGAAATGAGCATTAAATTGAGATAAGGATCCTGCTCTTGCTGTCCCGAGCCAATTCTTTCGTAGATTTATATCATGAATTAGTTGAGCATTAGAGTGTAATATATTCTTTATAACATCCTTATTAATGAGAGCCTCAGCCACTACAGTTTTACCTCTACCGAAGAGGGTATTGACATTGGTCTGTTTCTTATCACTACACATATTTCCACTTACAGCTAAACAATCAGCTGATGGGAAGTTTTCCTCAATAAATTCACATACTTTTTCTACTGCTATCGTAACCATGTTCATCCCCATAGCATCACCAGTTTCAAAGGAAAATCTAAGCCAAACATTATTGCCTAGTACGAAAGGTGTAATGGATTTTAATTTACCATGATGGGAGGTAGAATTGGCTATATTCTTTATCTTCTCAAGATTCTCCTCTATGAACTTTAGAAAATTCGGTATCTCTTCTATTGAATCAAACTTAAAAACGGGGGCTCTCGTCATTTCATCCTTTAAAACCTTAGCCCTAACTCCCCCACTTAGTGTAACAGCCTTGATACCCCTATTTACGCTGGCTATTAGCGCTCCTTCTGTCGTCGCCATAGGTACATAGAAATCGCCCTTTGCGTAATCGCCATTGACTCTAATTGGCCCCACTATACCTAATGGTATCTGTATTGCTCCAATCACATTTTCGGCATTTTTATTTTTTATCTCACTATAATCAATAACTGTAGAACCAATTGAGGGAAGACCAACTCCTACAATCTTCTCTAATGCAAGCCTCCTCGCAACCATTGCAGCATTTGCTTCTAATAAATTGTCAACCTCATGAAAAGAAATTTCTCCCTTTACTAACTTTTCAACCACTTCATCAATTTTCATCCTTCAGCTACCCTAAACTTTATCCCATACTGTATTAAACCATTATATGAGTCCGTATAAACTCTCCTTAATGTAGCTTCTACCTTAACTCCTTCTTTTAGTTTATCTAAATCCGCATCTACGATAGGTGCTACTATTTCTACACCTTCATCTAATCTAACTAGCCCAATAACACTAGGAAGTCCTTTCTCGTGCCCGTCTCTAGACTGATAGGAAACAGTATATGATTCTAAGATTCCCTTACCGCTTATCTCAATCTTCTTAACGTTTTTACTCCCGCATTTAGCACAATATGATGAGTAAGGAAAATTAACATGTCCGCAACTTTCACACTTACTCGCCGTTAACTTATACATGAATCTTTTGTTTCTCCAAACTTGAGGAGGAGATATTTTCATCTAAGATCACCTAGACAAACTAATACCATAACTCACTATACCTAAATCATCTGAGGAAATTACGAGATAATTATCAACATTAGCCTTTTTGCCTTTAAACGAACCAATTAACTGCATATAAGCCTCAGCTAGTTGATATAAGGCAGTAGCTCCACCAGCATGTCCTCTGGCTTTCAGTCCTCCACCTAAATTGACATTGATACTATCTAAATTATATAAGGATTTGCCATTTTCAAATATTCCCGATTCCTCTAACATTAATGCTGCCATAATACTATAGGAGTCATGAATTTCAATTCCAGTTTTCTCAGTGAATTTCATACCTAACTTATTCCTCAACATTTTTACAGAAGGCAAAGATGGAGAAAACTCATACCTAGCTTGTGCTGAAACAATATTATTAATCTTCACTGAGGACTCAGTCTTGTTGCTTGAAAGTAAGAGTATTGCAGCCCCATCTGCTCTAGCACCGACGTCAAATAATCTTATAGGATCTGAGATTATCTGTGAATTAATTACAGTATTTAAGTCAACTTGAAATCTTAAATATGCGAAAGGATTTTCTATAGCATTCTTGTGCATTTTGATAGCCCAATTTGCAAAGTAATTTCTATCGACATTATACTTTTTCATATATTGTCTCATTAACAAGGCAGCTATCGAATGAGAAGAAATACCATTATAATACATATAATCATCTAAATTGGTAGCTATTGCGTCATTAAGATATTTAGAAGGATAATCTGATTGCTTTTCAACTCCCACTATTAGAATTGAGTTTACCATACCGCTCTTGATCATCGAATAAGCTGCAAGTAATGCAGCACCTCCACTGGCGTCAGCGTTGTCTACCTTAATAGCGGGTACGTTAGGTTTTCCTATTTTTTCCGCAATCTTTGGTGCAATTAAAGATGAGTTATTCAATTTTTGAGAATAGGCATTCGCAACTATAATTAAATCAACATTATTTAAATCATATTCTCCTTCGAAGTTCTTATAGGCCTCAACTACTAAATCATATATATCATACTCATAGTATCTATCAATTGGTATCATTGATGAAGAATTAATGTAAACTTCTGTCATCATTCATACACCTTTAACTTATTAGTATACTTAGCATATTCAGCATAAGATACAAGTTTTTTGTTATTTATATAATATTCGACAGTTTTAGCCAATTTCTGCTTCTCTAATATACCTTCGGAAACTAGAATACTGAACGCGTCGCTACCAGCTCCACTACCAAATGGGGCAACCAATATTCTTTCACCAGGCTTTGCGATATCTAACACTTTAGCTAAACCTAATAGGGCAGAAGCGTTATAGGGATTGCCTATATATGGAGCAACTAACCCTTGTTTAACTTTTTCCAATGGAACCCCTAATTTTTTGGCAACTTGAATTGGAAACTTACCATTAGGCTGATGAAATACAAAGTAATCGAAGTCAGAAACCTTCAAACCGCTATTTTGTAGCAAATCATTAACGGCGGAAATTATATGATGAAAATACGCTGGCTCCCCAGTGAAACCTTCTCCATGGACTGGATAAGGAGTTCCATCTCTACGCCAGAAATCTGGAGTATCGGAGGTATATGATGAAGAATACTCTATTACCGCAGCTGAATGTTTCTCATCTGCCTTACCTACTACAAACGCAACACCAGCAGCTGCCGAACTTAATTCTAAAACGTCACCAGGGTTAGATTGCGCAGTGTCAGCACCTACTACTAATGCGTAGCTATCGTTATTATGCAAAACAAAACTAGACGCTAATCTTAATCCTACTGATGCAGCTCTACATGCAAATTCCATATCTGCAGTTGCCGAATAATTGTTAATGCCTAGTGCATCTATCAATATGGTTGATGTTGGTTTTACTGCGTAAACTTTAGATTCTGAGCCAAAAAGGACTAGTCTTATTTTAGAAGGATCTACTTGGGCTCTCTTAATGGCATTTATTGATGATTCCCAGGCTATGGTTGTAGAATCCTCATCATAACCAGGGACTGACTTTTCAGTTAATCCAAGACCTCTTACAACACCATCATCGTAACCCCACATCTTAGCAATATCCTCTACTTTTATTCTATATCTTGGGATATAAGCTCCCCATCCTAGAATACCAGAAAGCATTATTTTCTAACTGCTTTAATCAAATATAAGGTTTTCGATTTTTGTCTATATGTCTATAGACAGTTGACGAATGAATTAAAAAACAAATAGAGATTAATATAAAAAACTATTGTGAACTTCTATCGGCATAAAACATTTGATAACGTTTAGGATTGAGGGCATTTACTATATGAGCAAAAGCAGATTGTGGATCACTATCTTCACCACACGTGTAAACGTCAAGCGTAGCATAGTTATACTCATTCCACGTGTGAAGTGCTATATGACTCTCCTCCACTAGGGCTATAACTGAAACTCCTCCCTTTTTCCCACCAAAAGACCAAGCTTTAATTTCCACTAGTTTCATATGGGCTATATTTACAGCTTCTAGGACTAACTTCTCTAAAAACTCCTTGTCGTTTAGTTTTTCAGTATCGATGTCATACAGGTTGCCAAACACATGCTTTCCTATTATCCTATCCTCTTTGCCTTCGGGGGAATTATTTTTTTGTAATACTTCCTGTTCTGACATCTTTCTTTCTTATGCCCCCATCTCATCTTCATCAATATGAGAATAATAAGTGTATCTATCCCCATAAACCTTAGGATAAACGTTATAACTAGCCAATAAGTAGTACACGTAATGACAAAAAGTATCGGGATTGGAACCATTTTGATAATAATAAGTATAATTATAATTGGCTCTGTTGCAACAATATTTTATCTTGAGAATGCTGATGTTAATATCTCAATAAATCCGCTATACTGGAGAATATATTCAAATAACTACGAAGTGATAGCGTTCTCAATAACAGCTACTAATAATGCTCCATTATCCCAAACACTAAATATAACACTTCTATCACTTTATCTCGTTCCCGGATCAAATGGAATATTAAAACCATTAGTCAATTCAACAACATTAACCGTAAAACCTCACTCCTCCTCAACAACAATAATTTATTTAGCTTTTTCCTCCTCAACATTACTTCCAGAGATAGAGAAATTTTCAGTAATAGTACATGGACTCTATGGTTATTCAAAACAGTTTGGCAATGTGAGTACGATTTACACTACAGACTTAACAAAAAGTATGGCCATATTTATGGGAATAAATCAGAACCAGTTTCCATATCTATCCATAGTTGGAAGCTTTACTCCAACTGCGAATTTTAACTATAGTTATAATATAGTATATTATCAGTACAATTATACTTCAAACACTTCATTCCTACTTACAAAATTCACAATATCTCCGTTTGGCAAACAATATCTTCAGCCAGGAAATTACAACGTAACTTTCAGTTACTTAAGTTATGTTAACTCCTTCTCAATTAATATTCCAAGGGGTACTCCAGTATATTTTTACTTACCCGTGCCCATAGCAGACTTCAATATGACAGTAACTTTACATGGTCAAGGAGTTAAATATCAAGGTTATTTCACAGTAACCTTGGAATAGATAAGAAAAACTTTTTAGGTAAATGACGAAAAATCTTATAAGTGCCGCCGTAGCTCAGCCTGGTTAGAGCGCCGGACTCATACGCATAATATCTGGGAAATCCGGTTGTCCGGGGTTCAAATCCCCGCGGCGGCATGAAATAAATTCAAGACCTTCGTTCAAAAAACTTTAAATTTCACCCTTTACTTATTTTATGAGGACGTGCCGCGGTGGTTTAGCCCGGTCAAGCGCAGGCACCGAAAGAATGCGGGCCTTTCGAGCCCGTGACCCGGGTTCAAATCCCGGCCGCGGCATTGGGGGTAAACCCCCACACTCTCACTTTCTTCCAATTTAATGTTAAGTTTTCACGATATCAGCTAAAGGACCTACACAAATTTCCCTTGCCTAACCGTTTATCGTTTCCAGCATATAGACGTAATACTTCCCTTTTCTTTCCCTTATAATTACATCTCAATGTTTATAAATGGATCTTATCTTTTGTCCTATTCCCCCTAATGTATTATGGCTACCAAAAAGAATTTATAACCATCGCAACTCGTAAATTTTCGCCAATACCTTGATAATAATACCAAAAATATCATATTCTTGATAGTAAATTGAAATTCAGTGCTCAAATTGAGCTGGCTTCATCTGATCCTTCTATCTCGTTAACACATATGTTCTCTCATCCTTTGCAAACTCGTCCATTACGGTATACCCAAAATCACCTACTTAAAAATAAATCTACAGTGTATTACTAAGCATTTTCTCTAATTCAATTAAATAATTCTCTTCATCGAATATATTATCAGTAAGTGAGAGAATGAATAAAAATCTGAAATCGTTATTACAATGATAACTATTAGCCTATAGAATGGACAGGGATCTTCTTTCGCTATTCCGCAATGGGTCAGTTAGATTGTGGTGACGATAATACTTATAATAATGATGGCAATAGGATATAAGATAATGGAAACTGCAAGTTTGGCAGTTTTCGGTATTGTTGGGCTTTACTTGGCGTTGTTACCTCAGTTCTTGACTTATATCGTTATTTTCACTGTGGTAATTGTAGATGCAAGAATAATTAACAAAGCAGTTAGGGGGACGTGAAGAATGAAGAGTAAAGCGATATTTCTATCTATATCCATAATATATGTATTAGGTATATTACCAGCTTTTGTTATAACACAAGCGAGTATATCACCCCCACCGCTTTACGTAATGCAAGCAGTATCTGCTCAGATTCAACAGCTCTGGTCAAAGAGTCCTACTGGGACTTACGCTTTTCATGAAGCTCCCTCAGTGAACAATAGTTTCTGGATTGACGATAATGCAAAATTCTTAGAATCGATAGCACCTTGGTGGCAAAGCTATTCTTCTTATGTGAATTCAACATTACAATTTATACAACAAGGGGATGTAAATGGACTCTTTATCAAAAGACTTGAATATCCATTGAACCCTCTCCAATCAATAACAATCGGCAATTTATCAGGGTACACTAACGGATTCTACGATATACTAGGGAACCCACTGCAGAATTCCATGAGGATTGCGACATACTATAATCCAACATTAGCTGTGACTTATCTATTTGGAAATGTTGTCCGGTACCCGAACGGAATATTAGTGAATATTGAACAAGGATTAGAAAACCCAATCACCGATGGTGGATTTGGCGAGACAGGTGGGCAAAATCCACCTTGGGAGTCCTTAAACACTGCAACGCTTGTAAATGATTCGATTGTAAGCATAGTGAATAACGCGAAAACATACTTGAACCTCACTGGACCAGACTTCTATGGATTCCCCTCTGAACAATTACAATATAACTTCCCAATTGTCAATGTCCTTCCTCATTATTTGACGTTTCAGAATGTAAACGGAATTCTAGGACAATATAATTATCAGGGTAAATTCGTCCCATTCAACGTAACACTTGTACTTCAATCTTCTTCCATTAATAGAATTTACCTAGAATTTATCTGGAAAAACAGTACAAGTGGTACTTACGTGCTGACAGATATGCCAGTATACTTTAAAGCAAATGGGCAATGGCAACAAGTTATAGTCACAGTGCCCGCTAGTGTATTGCCAAAGTATTACAATCTGGGAACGTTATCCACTATACCATTATTGGTTGCTATAGGTCTCGATTTACCTGGGAGTAGCCCATCGCAGACTGGACCAACGGGCGTTTATGTAGGCAATGTTGCAACAAATTACCCCACTACTTTCGGTCCGCAGTTTAATGTGACAAATAAAGGAAGTTATGTTATCTTCAACGAGAGTTGGAAGAGTGATTCTTTAGGTGCCACATTTTGGATAGCGTATGTTCTGGGCCAAGGCAATGCAATTGAAGTATTAGCGTCAGCACCCGTAAATCAGTCTTGGATTTATGTTGGCTTCAATTGCTTAGCAACCATAGGAACTGGATATACTATTCTTCAAACGCCTAACGGAATTCTGAAAAACTACCAGAACAGTGACAACATTAGTTGGACTTATTTAGGTCCAAATTTTGGAAAATGGATGCTGTTATCAACCAATTACGCACCAAACTGGATAGGTGATTATCAACTACTCTTCGTCTTTCCAATGGCAGGAACTTCTAATCCGTATATGGATACATTAAACAACACTGTTTACATGGGTGATCCAACAGAGGTCCGCAATACGCTATATTTTAGAAATTACACCACTTTGCCGAGATACTTCGAATGGGTACAAATCGCTTATGAAAATCACGGAAATTCATCTGGAGTGTTTGGGTTCTTCTTGATACCTAGCGTAGATTACTTGGTGAATCCATCAGTGATAGTTAACGACATGTTTCCATCTAGCTTAACAGCATACAGCCCGTCTTCAATACCAAACTATTGGTGGGAGGCAGTTTGGGGCGAGAATTATTATGAAGGCGAAATAATCTATGCTTTAGCATTATTGGGCAAATACGGGAATTCACAAGCATTGCAAATGGCCCAACAGGCATGGCTATCTTATTATAATCAATTGAAAGCGTATAATGGGGCAACTTACACATCTTCATTAGCGCGATTTATTATGGCAACAATATTATTGTATAACATAACGGGGAATTCTCAATACTCTTCAGCATACACACAATTGGCAAATTGGCTTTTGCAATATCAGAATCAGAGCAAATATGCGACAATCTATATCCCAATGTGGTACCATAAAGATGTTTATGTCCCCTCTGTGAATGGATTCAAGACTTACGGGTACATCATCAATAGAACTGCACAAATGGATGTGGGTACAGTCATTAGCGGTACATCGATCGCGATCAACTTCTTCGAAGATATTCCGCTAAATACATCATACGGAATATATTTGTTGACTAATGGGACTGGGAAATTGCCATTCACATATCAGAATACATTAAATGTAAGCGGGACCTTTGTGACGTATATTTGGATGAATGGCGGAGGGATCGCAACTACGGTAAATATTACGGTAACGGTCCAGATAGCGTATGATGGGAACGTCCTGCAGACCATTGGCTCTGCAACATATACAAATGTTCCGATTCAGCCTGGAGGGACCAGCGGTTCCCCACCATTCTATCCTGTTAAGATCGTAGTACCAGTATTAACTACAATAACCGCACCGCCGAACTCCACATTAATCGTAGGCTGGAACATCAAAGCACCGCAAACCGTGTACGTCTTAATCGATAGTACAAATGGACCTTCTAATGTAACAATTCCATTATCATGGCCAAATCCATTCTATGGTTTGTTCACGCTCCCAGAAATCTACAATCCGAATCCGGGAGTCCATAATTATCCACAGCCATACTTCTTAGATGTTTCAGCAATGGCTGGGCAAGCTCTAATGGCATTATACACAGTTACTAAGAATTCTACATATCTTGAAGATGCAGAATTAGTAGAACACACAATTCACTATGGATCGGTGCCTACGCCAACATATGGGATACTAGGAGTGCCTAATCCGCCAGTAGAACCTAGGCTATGGGTTTACGCTGATTATTCCGCTGTTGACGCGGATTACTATACATATAAATCTGAATTAGTCAGCGAGTTTGCGGATAGTATCGGCAATAACACATTAGCCAGCCTAGCAATAAGCAGAGTATGGCAGAGGACCAGCTATACATACCCCACTAGCTACATTTATTATGTAGACAGATATGGCTCAAGGCTAGAAATGAATAGTGAAACACAGCCATGGGGTGATGTAGCCACTCAGCTTTATGTGAATACATGGAGTCCCCAAAACTTGGATCTCTTCTGGGCCTCGTTGCCTAACAATAGCTATATCATAAACCAGACTTGGAACGGAACTGCACTATATATACATGTATTTATGTATAACCAAAGCCAAGTTCAGCTATTATTCGCTACTACAATAACGAATTTCAATATAATCGTAAACGGAAATTATACGAACTATAAGGTAAATCATCAAATATTGCAAATAATTGTAAATCTAAGGCAAGGAACGAATACATTAATAATCGTACCAAACTCGGTAAATCAAACTAAATTGATACTACTTAGTTTAATAGTGTACTTCATCGTAGTGGCCTTCGCGTATGTATTTAGCAAATCGAAACTAATTACAGCTCTAGTGAGCTTGGTCGCTGTAGCGGTAATCTATGCGTTAGCCTTATGGCCTGTATATATAATATTTCTTGTGGGGGCTGTGAGTCTATTTATGTTGTTTTATGCGTTACGTAGAAGGGGCAAAGAAGATAGGGGCTAAGCTTATAATAAATGTAATTTTCTTCAACATAATTTTACCACATTTAGCGATAGATTTCGTTACCATTTAGCCATCCGTTATTGCAAATCTACTACTTAATAATTGGCTCCGTAACACACAAATATAACGTGAAATCTGACTATTGGATGTGCCAGTCGGGATTGGATTTGGACTTTATTCTATTTTGTCGATTTGCTTATTTGTATTGCAATAACAATTTTTTGCTGTTGTAGCTTTCGTGTTCAACGTATTTGCACATATTAACATCCGAATCAGGGCATGAATGGCTCTTCATCTTTTCCGTTCCTTATTCCTCATCACTTAGGAACTTATTTAGAAATTCATCTACATATTGTTTCTCTCCGAATATAACTATGTCATCGATTGATTCATCATAATACTTTTTAATTTTATTTATTAGATTCGTCATATTATATATATCGAAGTCCAGAACTTCTCCCCCAGACAATTTATCCTCTTCGTATACGACTATTATCATGTTTTTATATACTGAAAATCTAAATGCCGATACTATCTTGCCATCTTCAACTTTCTTATAGAGCATTATTAGCATTAAAGGTTCTGTGATTCCATGCCTAGTGTATTCGGCGTGTTTTATCATGAAATAATAAGAAGAGAGGATGAATATATTTTTACTTTTGACTTTTCTCAATGTACTTTTCGTAGAATGAAATGGCTTTTCTCAAGTTAGTTACTTCTTCTTCATAATTAGCTAATTCTGAGTAAGCCCTAGCTAGGAAAAGATAATCTTGAAGTTTTTCAGCAGTTTTTATTGCTTCTTTAAGGAATTGTGGTATTTTCGTCCTCTTGTAAATATCATAAAGGATGACGAGCTTGTCTTTACTATCTTCAAGATTTACCATTTTTTCCAATATTTTCACAAATAAGGATGGATCATTATTGGACAGCTTATATAACGGTTTTAATTGGCTGTTGTAATCTCCGAGTTTTTCATAAATCTGTATTGCTCTTCTTAGATCTTTCTCATCATCGGATATTGAAAGTATATCAGCTAGTATCTTGTCATTTCCTAAAGCTAAAGCGATATCTTTAGCCTTTTTTAGTAGTTTAGTGTCATTATAATATTTAGCTAACGCAGCATATGTTATGGCAAGATCCTCAGAGGGAATTTCGAATTCCTCTAACAACTCTCTCGCTTCTTCAATATATCTGATTTCCCCTAATGCTAGGCAAACTTTAGCCAATAATTTTTTGCTTAGCGTATTTATCTCTCCTCTTGAATTTACTACTAAGCCTTTTAGTGTATTATATGCGTTTAACAGCTCTCCTTTTTGAAAATAGGCTAAAGATAAATTATATAGAATGATATTTTTATCTTCATTATTTAGATTATACTTGCTAAGTAATTCTTTAAAGGTTAAAATTGCAATATCTGGCATTCCTTTCTCTAGGTATATTAGCCCCAGAGTATTCAAGACAGTAGGGTTTTTCTTTTCAATTTCGTTAGCTATGGATAGTGCTCTATCTAGGAGCTCAGTATTTTTATATTTTTTATAGAGATTATAATATTCTTGAATAAGCATAGTATATAGAATATTTCTCTTCTCCTTGTTCTTCTCCTTTTTTATTTGTTCTTCAAGCTCTACTATCCTTTCCATTTTCATAAAATTAGGAAGAGAGACATAAAACTATTACGGAAGTGTTATTATTTTTCACCTAACTGTATAATTAACGCTCTATATATTTAATGGTCCTTAATAGTTTCAAGGATTGTCTTTTCTTAGAGTTTGATAAAATATTTAAACCTTCTTTTACTAATACATTTTTATGCCAGTTGAAGAAGTTGTAAAGGTTTCTCGTAACTATCAAGTAACAATACCAGCAAAAGTAAGACAGAAATTCCCAGTAAAAGAAGGAGATTTAGTTAAGGTAATCTACGATGAAAACGAGGGAGTTGTTAAGATTCAGATTTTAAAGAGCTAAAACCAATTTAACAAATCATATATTTTTTCCATGAACATCCTCTTATTTATTTCATAAACTATTTCGGCATTAGGTTTGTCAGACCAACTAGTATCAGCATCAAATCTGTCTACTAATGTCATTCCTCTTGTAATATTGTCAGTGTTGTCTATTACTACAAATCTTTTCTCTTTCCTTGTTGCTATACTCTCGTCGATTGCTATTGCAGTTGTAATTGCATCAGGATGAGGATGTCCATTTATCTTCTGAACTGTCGAGGAGTATTTCCTATAGTGTGAGTACATTAAAACGTAAAGTTCACTCATTCTGGTCTTCATATTTTTAATTAAATTCCATTCTTCGTCTGTTACTGGATAGTTAATTATAACATCCCACGGTACCATGGTAATGTCAAAACCAGCATTAAATACTATTTTAGCAGCATCTGGATCTACCCAAATATTAAATTCTGCTACCGGAGAAATATTGCCTATTCCAAATACTGCACCACCCATTATCCAGACTTTCCTAATTTTCTTTACAATTGAATTATCTAATAGGTAAGCTAAAGCTAAGTTAGTTAGGGGCGAAATAGCTAAAAATTCCAATTTCCCAGCATATTTGTTTGCTAAATCTATGATTGCTAATGCAGCATGCTTCTCCTGAGCTCTTAACCTTCTGGGTTCCACCAATATATCTCCTATTCCACCTTTTCCATGAACTTTTTCCACTGTCATGTAATTTTTTATTAATGGCTTGTTAGCACCAGGATACACTGGAATTTCACGATTAACTTGTTCTAAAGCCCATAATGCATTCCTTATTTCTTGATCGTATGATATATTACCCTCAACAATAGTTAGTGCGACTACGTCAATGTTATTCTTTAATAAAAGATATAAGCTTAATATATCATCTTCGGCAGTATCACAATCTATTATAAAGTGTCTCATGATTATTCAATCACAATAGCTGGACTTAAAGGTAATGCTTGAGACTTCTTTCCTTTTATATCTGGTACTGTAGGGTCTTCTGCATCGTATACTATAATCTCTGAAACGGCTAATCTCTTTAACAAGAAATTCATATTCTTTATTATTATTTGCTCTTCATCTACCTCATTGCTCAATAGATAATCTCTTATAGACTTATCTAATTTCGAGAGAGTGACGTAAACTTTCTCTGCAATTTTATCCCCCGTTTTCATAACAAATTCCCTTAATGGGATTCCTTCGTTAATTGCACTTATCGTATTTTTCATTAGTTCTTTGACTTTCTCGCTCTCGTTAATATATATAACTACTTTTTCAGCTTTCTTATGTACAAGATCCTCCAGCTCTCTTACGTTTTCTATAATCTCCTTAATATAGGATACCTCAAGTATGGCATCTGGATATAAATCTAATTCATTTGATTCTGGATACTTTTCTAAAGAAACAAAAGTGTTTGAGATTTTATGCCATAATTCTTCTGCGATATGTGGTGCAAATGGAGCAAGGGCCCTTATCCATATGGACGATATCTTCCTTATAACTTCTTGATTGGGTATTTCAATTAGATCAAAATAGTCTCTTAAAACATCATACATTTCGTAAAGGAGTAAATTCACAGCATCCCTAAACTCAAAAAATGTGATGGCATTATTCACTTTTTCTATTATTTCCTTGACTTTAGAAGAAAGCCATTTATCTGCTGTTCTTAGTTCTTTAATCTCCGTATTTATACTTAACAATCTATCTATTAGATCATAAACCTTCTTTAGTTGCTCAGCGATTGGAATTACTAAATTCTCATTAAAATCTAAATCCTGCAGTAGATCCGAAGTTGAAGTTAGTGCTATTCTTACTGGATCTACCCCAAATTCTTTGATTGCTTTTGATAGTGTGTAAATATTTTTTAGACTTTTACTCATCTTTCTTCCTCCGACCCTCACGAAGCCATTGACTATGATCCTTTTAGGTATGTATTTCTCACCAAAAATTGCAAGATGATTATAAATATAAAATGGTATATGATTTTGAATCAAATCCCTTCCAGTATGCCTTTGATCTACTGGATACCAGTATAGGAATTCTTCCCTTAGCTGAATGAGCTCTGTACCATATTTCTTTTCTAGTTCTTTAGCATCTCCTTTTCCTAGAAAGATAAAGTCAAAGAACTCATCATTAATATCAATGGGCATTTTGTAGATTATTGTATATAGGACAGTGTACAACGTGGAATCGCTTAGACTTTCAACAATTTGCGACTCGTCCCATGGTAATTTAACTCCAATACCCCTACTTCTTCCTATGGGTTCTTTTTTGGTATTGAATATAGTTTTTTCTAATTCACTTTTAGCTAGACTTGGTATTAATTCAATATTGTTAATAGCCTTAAGTACTGACGCTTTCCACTTAGGATTATCGTAAGCTATAAACCATTGATTCTTTATTCTTTTTGGTACGATTTCAGCTCCACATCTACAGTAGATTGGACCATTCAAGATTTCATAAATAGTATCGTAGATGTTTAGAGATTTCAGTAACTCTATTGTATTTTTTCTCGCCTCTTGAACTTGCTTCCCAACTATGTTTTCCTTTACGTATTGTTTTAAGAAATCGGGAACTAGAGATAATATTGTATCTTTCATATATCCCTTATAGTATTCAGTTCTGTAGATACTTTCCATGAAGTCCTTCAACGCATATGTGTTTTTAGTCTGCAAGACTGCACTTTCACCGGGTATCTCATCGAGTCCTTCAGTCTCTATTACTGGTATTATTTCAAATTCCTTATTAGCCTCAGTAATTGCCAAATAGTGAAATGGATCGTGAGCTGGATAACTCATTACAACTCCAGTTCCTAATGATGGATCAACGTATTTGCTTCTAATAATCTCAAGCTTTTTTCCAGTTACTGGGTTTATAGCGTGTAATTTAACGATATCTGATATAGAAATAGTTTTTACCATTTTCATATCCTTCTGATAGGATAATTTTCTGTAAGCTTTTTCTGACACTATGAAATTCTTACCTTCATACTCAACAACTATGTAATTCGCGTCAGGGTTTACCATAAGTGCGACTACTCCAAATATTAGCTCTGGTCTTGAGGTAGCTACCATGAAATTATAGGAATCACTACCCTCAAATAAGATAACATTCATTGTAGTGATTTCTGGTTCTATATCACCTCTTGTATCATGCATCCCTACCGGAAAATTATCATTAGGACAGTAACCCACAACATCGTCCTCAGTAACTAAATAACCCAGCTCTTTTAGTTTTTTTAGTTGCCAATGTATGAATTTCTCAAATCTAGTATCAGTTGTTGTAAAAGATCTCCTCCAGTCAATGCTCGTTCCGATAGTTTTCGCCGTATTTTTCATTTCTTCTTTAAAATATTCAGCCAACTTATATGGGTCGCCTAACTCTTTGATCTTATCTTCTGGTACTCCGTAAACGTTCTTAAAGAACTCTATCATATCAACATCTCCTCTTCTAATTGAATCAGCTATAGCTAATACCGGAGTACCTGTAAATTGAAAGGCAAAAGGAAATAGTACGTTATATCCTCTCATCCTTAAGTACCTAGCATATATATCTGCATTAACATAGGTTCTCCCATGACCAACATGCATTGGGCTATTTGTATAAGGAAAAGGAACTGTAATGAAAAATTTTGGTCTGGAGTAATCTATACTTGCTTCAAATACCTTACTTTTTTCCCATTCCGCTTGCCATTTTGAAGCTATGGAATTGAAGAAATCACTATACATAAAACTAAGATGCTTTCTAATCTTAAAAGCGTTATAACTTAAGATATCTACACAGATAAGTTAAGCTGGTTTTCGATTTGTTCTAGATAGTCTAGTGGCTTCTTTAATTCCTAAAACTATGCTACTAATACCTATTATACCGACAACACTAATCACCAATAGAAATCCTATATCTATAGCATCAAGGTTAGGTATCGGATTACCAGTTGATATTGCAAAATTATCAATGACCGGAAACGCTATTATGAGCAAACCCACTATAGCAAATACAAAACCACCATAGTAAAGTGTTCTTCCTGCGGTTTTCCTCGCAGTATATAATATTTGATCCTCTGTTAACCTTTTTGCTCGCAATATGTTACTAAATAGTGCACCAAATATTATCTGCATAATCATTGTACCTATCCCAAACATAACTCCCGGCAACGGCGCATAAACTATGGAGGGTAACTGAGGTGCCAAAACAAACGTTATTATACTAGCATAGGCTCCAAACCCAAAACCAGCGATTAGACCATGTATTATAGTCATCTTTAAAGGTACATCATTCAATTCTACTCCACTAGTTTTTGTACTATGATGTCTGCTATTAAATAGAACATCTATTGGCAAATGTAAGTATCTTCCTTTTAGGATATAAGAGCCAGCAATAGCCATGACGATCCCAACTATAACATATACTGGTCCATCCAGATTGTATTTTTCGTAGAATGCTGCTAGACCTATAAAACCTAATGTAGTTAGAAATGCCCTCTGAATAGTAAAGCCTAGAGAAAATAGGAATCCAGCTTTCATTCCTCCTTTTGTACTATATTTTCCTACTGCATAGCTGAAAGTTATTGGCCATGTATGCTCATCTGGAGTTGCACCATGAAGCATACCTAAAATTAATGAGATTACAAGTATTTCCCAAGTTGTTAATCCTTCCGGTGGATTTAGTATTGTGGATAAGCTTATCATTTCCTCACCAATATTAGGGTAACCCTAATAAGATTTAAATTTTTCTATCAATAATCTAAGTTAGATGATTGATTCGCCAGCGTCTGAAAAATGATGAAAGTCTTAAGTAATGATTTTTTTTAAAAAAAATTAAAATATAAATTTTCCAAATTTCCCTCTAATAAATATGCCCAATACTAAGAACGTAACTGCAAATCCTATAACTGCCGGAATTGCTTGCCTCCATTGCGGAGCTATAAACAGTAAATCAATAACCCATAATGGTATTATAAGGAATACTATTAAGGGAACTAATACAAGTATCCAAGTTGTAATAGAATACTTGTCTTTCATAAATTGTCTTACTTCAACTAAGGTTTTAAGTTTTATGCATAAAAATAATTTAATCGTTAATAAAACATCTTTTTCGCCAAGTTTAGTTATTTTTTAATACTTTCATTATCTCATTGTACATTTCCTTATCTCTTTCCTCTATTCTCTTTAACGACCACGGGAGCAATCCCTTCTTCTTAACTCCATTCAGTACAGATTTTAACCAAGATTCATAAACTTTCCCCGATTGCAATTTATAATAGAACTCTTTTAGAATATTTAACGCCTCCTCTTCATTAATACCCTTTACATTTACTAAATACCTAGATGCTACATAAAGTATAAATCTTTTCCTTGAGTCTTGTAATCCTTTCTCTAAAACCTTATCTATCCACGAATAATCTGACGACTTTTTAGGTGGAGGTGGAAATTTTCCTTCCACTTTAAACAAAAAATTTCCCTCATTATCATAAATTGAGGAAAAACCATCAGTATATTCTATGTGTCCAGCAGGCGTATCATCAGGGTAATGAAGAATAATTCTTCTAACTTTTTTCTCTTGACTCACAATAGATGATTGATATTCAAGGAAAAAAATATAGCTTAAAATTTGTACTACTACTCTAAATGCAAATATTAGTAGAACTACATCCTAAGAAAAAAATCGAGAAACTGCTAAAGGAAATAAAAATTTTATCCTCATTTGATGGATTTAATATACCTGATTCCCCACTCGGTATGCCATCACCTATGCCGTCCTTTGTAGCTTCTTTAATTAGATACTATCTATCCCTAGATGAAAAAACAATAATCATAAACCAAAGACTATTAGATGTTAATGAACTATTTATTCGCTCGTTATCAATAACTGCCAAGATGTTAGATGTCCAACTAGCCTTTACAAAAGGAGATAAACCAAAATATGGCAAAGAAGTAGGCTATTTGTCGTCAGATGAGGCTGTAAATGTAGCAAAGGAATACGGTGTGAAAAGTGGAATGATGATAAGTTTAAGGAAAAATGAGAACGAAATTATGGCTAGATTAGACTCAAATGCTGATTTCTTCCTAGTTCTTAGAATGAAAAACGTAGATCAAATTAAGCATTATGGTTCGAAGCTTATTGATAGAGCAATCCCTTATTTAATAGTAATAACTGACAAAAATAAAGAACTAGTAAAGAATCTTGAGCAACCTTATTTTATAGAGGATGAGATATTTTCAATTATCAATTCGCTTAATGATATAGGAGTAAAGGCAGTCTTAATTTCATCTTTAGGGGATTTGAGCTTCTTCGAAAGGCTATACTCAAAACTGTAAAAGAACATTAAGAAGTTGAGATTAAACTTGGAAAACTAGCTTAGTTGAGCATTAATTTGCTTTATAATGTTAAGAATTTCTTGAGCGTGTTCTGGCATTTTGTTTATTAAATCACTAAGCTCAAGGTACCAATAATTTTCCTTTTTAACATCAACTAGTTGCACGTAAACTTTCTTTCTAGTTGCTATAGCTTTCTTAATACATAAAGAACTTTTATTGCATTCTACAGAAACTTCTCTCTTATAAAGTATCGTTAAAAGTTGTTCTAAACTACCTCTAATATCCTCACTTATGTTTATCTTTTTACCTTCTACTAAAATTTCCTTTATCCCCTTATTTTGTTTATAGCAAATTTCCTGTGTATTGCAATTTTCACTTACTACCACTATATACTCATATAATTTGGTTTCTATTGATGGGATATGGTAAGTAAACAGGTCTGCATCAATCTCATTTCCATCGTAGTTTATTCTATTATTTTTGTTTATTCTAATATAAAACATTTTTTTCATATTTCCGCATTTTACACTTATGCTAGCAGTAGTATTACCCCTATTTACAATAATCCTAATATTACCCACGGAAGCAACTAATTTACAAGGTGAATAGGATTTTATTGTATATACTGTACAGAAATTTTCATAAGCTGCTTTCCTAACAACGTTAAAAACTATAGTGTCAATATAAGCTAATATCGCATACATTCACTTACCCTTGTAACAATTTTTTCAAACTCCTCTACCGTAATGCTTGGTACAAAGATTCTCCAGCTTTCATCATTAAGTGAAGGCATGCTCATTATTGCATTTAGAAGCTCTCTGCACGACTCCACAGAACCATCCCACTTCTCTTGATTTTCTATTATATAGTCCTTAAGAAACATTAGAGCATATAATATCTTTCCTTTTCTCGCTAACTGTAAAGCTGTTTCCATCTGAAGGAATTATGAAAAATACGTATAAAAATGATTAACCATAATAAAAGGACAAAATGAAAGAAGAATCTTACCGACTCCTTGAATACGTTATAGAACACGGTGTAGAAGGAACTTTTACTGCCTTAGAGACGAGTAGGGGAACACAGATTGTTTTGGTCAAGGAAGATTCTCATACATTAACTGCAGTTCTCTGCATTGATGGAATAGCAAAAAGGATAACAAAAAAATTTACCAAAACTACAATTCACAAGGCAATATACGAGCTAATTGACGAGATAGAGAATATGATATCGCAACCTATAGAGGAATTAAAGATTTCGCAAAAAGTCTCCTTCGAGAATTGCATAGAGGAAAGAGAAGAAAAGCCAAGAAGGAGAAAGATGGAAAGACCAAAACTACCTTCAATTGACGAATATAAGAGAACTAAAATAACACAAAAACATATTATTCCTCTATTACATTTAGGTGAGAAAAAGTATTTATCTTTAACATTGGAATTGGGCGTAATAGATATTATAGAATTACCATTCTCTTCACCAATTATCGTTGAAAGTAATCAAGTTACTCCATATAAAATTAGAGAAATAAGAACAATATACAATGTTCTTTCACTATTTAAACTAGATAGATTTAATAATTCTAATCCCTTTTCAACTACTAGTTTAAACGGAAAATCGTTAACTTTCTTTACTGCACTATATAAAGATGTTGAGTTGTTAGGCCAGACTTCCATTAGTATACTCCAAAGAGATCTAAAATTGGTAAAGCATAAAGTGAGCATGTTTTCAGTAAGTAAAAAAGGTAGTTTACATACTGAAGAAGTTGAAATACTAAACAATAAAAATAGCTTAAATAAAAATGATATCAAAGTTGGTTTATTCTTAAGAAATGATGATGGCAATATCGTTCAGATCGGCGATATAAATCTTGGGGAACTTCATGAAAAGAACATATTTACAGTAAATGAATACGTATATTCCTCTTTATACGTGATGAGGAATGATGATTACTCATTTTTTGACAACGTATTAGTGAAGTTACTAAACACTTACATAGCAAAGGGTAACTACTCTAGATTAACTAAAGATATCTTAGAAAGAGAAAGTAATGTTAACTACTCGATACCTATAGTCATGGGAACTATGGAGAATCGTATAGAACTAGCGAATCCGATCTTGTACTGGTATTCTAAAGAGGTTTTGAATAGTGACGAAATATGTACAAATTGTCCTATCAGTGAATACGTTAACAAGTTTAACGAATTCTTAGACAATTACGTGAAACTAGGATACTTCAGAAGCGTTTTTCTTTAGTAAAAATATAAGCTACTAACAAGAAGGCGAGTACAATAAATAAGGATAGTGTATAGTAATTAATACTTATATTCGTACTTTTTTGCTCTACTGATATAATGGTAGCTGGAAGATAGAAATCACTTGCACCTTTTATCAATGGTATTATTAAGGTTATGTTTGTAGATGAGTTAACCCAAACCACTCTTACGTATTCATATGACGTTGACGATGGATAGATTATGGGTAATGGAAGTGAAAATTGACCATTGGAATTAGTGTAACCTTTATAATAAAGTCGCAAACTTGATAAATTATCGCCTATATATATGTAAAATTGTTGATTTGGAACAGCAGTACCATTATTCCCTAAAAATTCGAACGTGAAATGACTTTGTAATCCTATTATGAAATTTGGAGTAACAAAGAAAATTTTTGAGATACCATTATCGACTCTCCATCCAATATAGGTTATGTTTGACCAAGGTATCGGTGTAGTAATGTTTAGATAGTAAATTTTATCAGCATAAATAATTTCATATAAGCTAATATTGTTATTATTATTCAAAAATATTAAACTTAGTAATCCTCCCTTTATAATTGGCAAAGTATCATTTATAATTTGAAAAGATGAATTTGGTAATTTAACTTGTAATTTTCCATTATTTACGGAATATAATAAAGCGTAAACTTTCTGTGAGAGATCTGTTTGGGTCAGATTTAAATTGCTTCCTAGAAGTTCAACTCCAGCATTAGTTCCACTATAATATGTAAAGTTAACTGTTAAAATGAGATAGTTTAATCGCGATATATTGTAGGACTGAACTATATAACTACCACCCATTAGACCTTCTAAAGTTTCATACGTCGAGGTTATGTTAATAATTTTGCCAACTCCAAGTTTCCATATTGGAGAGCTAACAACATCTGGTGATAAGTAAGTTTCTCCAGCTATCATTGGCTGGCTTTCCACACATTTAGCTGACGCAATATAGTATATGTAGGATAAGCCATAATTTTGAAACCAGCCTGCATATTTTACTTCAGACCAAGGTATTGGAGTTATATAAATTAATCTAGTAATGTTGCCGTCTAATAAAATATAGACAACTGTTAAATTACCTTCTACATTGGAAAATTGAATTGAAAGAAAACCACTTACGCTGACTGGTAGATTATTTACTGCAACTCTCAAGCTACTGTTAGGAGTCTTAACCAATAGTTGGCCAGAAGTTACAGAATAAATTAATACATATGGCTGTTGATTTGCTGGTTTTCTCAAATCTACGTTTCCACCTAGTATTATTGCACCTGCTTGAACTCCGGAGAAGTAATTATACAAAGTCGAATAATTGAAGTTGTTATAAGTAGAAAGATTTACTTCTTGTACAGCATAACTATAAGACGAACCTATTACTGACTCATAAGTCGTATTATGAATCACAATGGCAGTTCCATTGGACCATAATGGACTGCTGTACACATTATTTCCAACTTGCTGATACGATAAAATCCTTACTACATTAGGAGATATTATCACTATCGAGAAAGATGAAGTTACTAATGTAAATAGAGAAAGTGATAATATTACAAATACTAGTAGCGTTTTCATACTCTCATTCCTCTTCTTATCAATAGCACTAAAGATACTATACTTAGAAATATTGAAGCATAGCTTACATATTCAATCTTTTCATCAGAAATCACTATAGTGTACTTACCTGGAGGGAGAATTATTGAATGATTTATGACTTTTCCGTTAATATTTAAGCTCTCATGTATTGGAAGATAAATTGAATAATTTGAGTCAATAACTTCAGTAATTTCACCAATCGTAATACTTGTTATTATTTTAGGTTTATAATAGGAGGAAAAGATTGACCTATTATCTACAGTTACTTTACCTCCTATTATGGTTAAGGAGCTATTGGTAATAATCTCAACTGTATCGTTATTTATTACAACACCCTTTATTCCACTAATGTTCCCAATATGTGTTGGAAATACTATTGTGATCTCTGAGGGTGTCATGTTAGAATAGAGTATAAGGCCTAGTGGTTTATCAAAGGGAGAGTAAATTACCTTAACTGATGAAGAATTAGAGTAAATGTATGAAAACGTTAATTGCGGAGTGTAGTTAGGTATCGCTGGAATTGGAAATCCAAAGTATAATGGATTCTCAATGATATGTGAATTAAATATGAAATACCTAACGTCATAGGATATTGATGGAGTAGGAATTCCACTAGCGGTAAGATTGAGAGCATTAACTAATGTCGTAATTCCAAACCCATACTCTCCAGTTTTGGGTAGACTAGGCAGATTGTACGTGTAAAAAGTAGTATTTGAATAACCAGAAATTACGCCGTATGAAAAGCTGGTAGTAGATAGAATAACTAGACCAGTCAGCAAGGTCAAGTAAAGGATACTAGTATCCCTTAAGCTTCCAAATATTAAAATAGTAGCAAGGAGAATTAGCGGTCCCGTGTTTATTCCTAATATTTGTAGTATAAATGATATAAAAATCATGTATATTATTTCAGTATTTTTAAATCTTAGTTGATATAAGAGAACAGACATTGAAATTAGGACAATCGAGATAAGAATTTCTAAGTTAGATATGTTAAATGTAAATTTATCATAACCAAAGATTAAGAAGGGAATTAACCAAAATGCATTAACGCCTAGGGCATATAATGGGAAGTAATACCTACGGTATACTAATGGAATTATTAGAGCAGATATGAAGATCGGGATAGAAGACGATGATGTCAATGTTAGAATTGAATAGAGCACTTTATTCCTATTATATGTAAAGAGTAAGGCTAAAGGCAGAAATGCGTATGAAAAAATTGAAATTGAGTGAGATATTACGGGATTAAATATATTTATCTGATATAGTAATGAGAAGAGTAGTGGATATTTCAAATTAAGTCTTTTAAAGGCATAATATGATATTAAGCCGGATAAGAATGTGAAAATCCACAGAAATACTTGCGCTGTTATTAAAGGGTTTTTTATGAGAAGTGCTAAAAGATAAGCGAAAAACCAGCTTGCAATTAAGTGCTGATTCGAGTTATAACCTATTTCGTATATCCAAGGCAGATATAAATGAGAAAAATAAAATGAGTCAGCTGACCAGTAAACAAATGTAGACTCATTTGGATAGCCTAACATTATTGATGCAAAAGAAGCGGGAATAAATGACAAGTACGGAAGAATATTTCTTAATACTGGTCTAATAATTCTTTTATTCTCAACAATAACTCCTATAACTCCAAAGACTAAATACAGGAATGATATTTGTGAAATTTGATTAGCTAATGATCCATTATTTGCAAATATTACACCGGAATATATTAAATATAATAAACCCGAGATGACTATAGCTCTCACTTCACCTCCAATTTTTATCAATAATGGAATAAGCAATATTAATATTATTAATAAAAAATAAAAATTATTTATAATTAATCCTGGCGCAAGGGCTAGAAGAATCGAATAAACAAATTTATTATTTTTTCCAATAATTGAAATCAGTATTAGAATAGATAATATAATCAACTTCTGTAATTGAATTGTAATAATATGTAACAAAAATAATGAGGAGAATATAATAGTTGGTACAATTAAAGATAATTGAGATTCATAAAGAATAGATAAAGCGGAAGATATAAGGAAGAATCCTATAAACGACTCATACAACGGAAATTCAAATATCCCTATAATATTTATTATACTCAGTATTGTAGTGACTATACGCTTATCCATATTTAGCGCAATAATTACTTTCGTATATTACTATTAAGTTTAACCTTAACCTCTTTATTTGCTATTATTTCTAATATTCTTATCAATCTCATTACCTATTTCAGCTGCCCTCTTGTAGGACGTCTCTATTGTCTCGATTAATGCAGACTTAATTCCCTTAGCCTCCATAACCATAAGTCCCCTTATTGTAGTACCAGATGGTGTAGTTACTTGATCTCTTAATAGCATAGGATGATCTATTTTACCCTCCTTAAGCATACTTATAGTTCCACCTATCATATCTAAGATAGCATTGTAAGCTACCTCTCTCTGCATTCCACAAGCAACAGCACCTAGACTTAACGCGTCTATAATTTCAGCTATAAATGCAGGACCACTGCCTACTAACGCAGTCCAAATATCCAAGTATTCTTCCGGAAGCCAATACACGTTACCTAATGTCTTAAATATGTTCTCTACTAATTCTCTACTTTTCCCATTATTCTCGGCTATTGCTGTAGTAGATTTACATACTATTGCATTGATGTTCGGCATGGCTCTATAAATCTCAGCACCATTAAGTAGACTAGATAATGTAGATAACTTAATCCCTGCCATTATTGAAATTACAACCTTACCTTTCCATGACTCTATACTAACCTGCCTTAGAACAGTAGGAAAATGTTGAGGCTTAACGCTTAAGATAATCACATCAGATTTATCGACTGCATAATTATTATCCTTAGTAGTCTCTATCTCTAGATCTTCTAGTTTTCTTAAAGTCTCATCTTTTCTAGCAGTAGCAATTAAGTGAACGTTAGGGTATTTTAGCCTTATAGCCCTTACAATCGCCGAACCTATTTTACCAGCTCCTAATATTGCAATAGTTAAATCTTCCATAATTTTCAAAATGGTTAGGAGCTTAAATATTCAGACGGGTAAGTTGTCTTCACCACTCCATGTGGTCCCTTATCATCACACATTTTAAGATTTCTCAGTTAAAATTTTAAGCATATATCTAGCATTCTTAAGCATCCAATGATCGTTATTGAAGAACACGTAAACATACTTAGGATTTAATGCGATAATCTTATTTGCCAACTCCCTTAGTTCATTTTCAGAGTAGTCATAATTATACCAAACATCCCTTCCATGCAATCTTAGGTATATATAATCACCACTCTTTATAATATATGTACCTATTGGTGAATCTATTGAGACAACTACACAACTAACATTAAAGGGTTTTACGTACCATTCGATGTCCCTAAATTCGACAGCCATTTTGTCCTTTAATAATTCAGTAAATTGAAATACTCTCTTCTCATTGTCTAAATTTCTCTTAAAAGTTGGTGGCAATTGAAACAAATAAAAGTCTGGATTCAACGACTCAACTATTTCTTGAAACTCTTTCCAAGACTGAAAATCTTTTAGCCTTTTAATGTGGGTAACTCTCCTATTTACCTTTACTACCCATCTAATCTCCTTGAATTTACTCCATCTTTCAATTAGCTTTCTTGTAGGATATCGATAAAATGTCATATTAACCTCTACTGCGTTAAGCCCACTATTCTTAATATACCACTCTAAAGTACCTTCCTCATTCCAGTCATATACCCAGCCAGAGGTTCCAACAAAAACTTTCATAATACCTTTAATCCGCTACCGGTTAAAACTAATACTGCATTATCAACACTGAATTTCTTATAAGCGGCGAATACGGTGGCAGAACTATACTCTACTAGTAGGCCCATTTTTGCCAATTCCTTCCAAGCTTCTATTATTTCATTATCACTTACAACTATACATTCACTAATAGCCTTTAACATGTAATCTAATAGAAATGGTCGAGTTGATACTAAAGCGTCTGCAATGGAGGTAACCCTATCTGGTGGTGTATAAGAAATATTTTTGAATTTAGCACATAGTGGCATAACTTGCTCTGTTTGAACTGCTACGATTTTAGGCATTTCCGATATGACACCGGAATCTAGCAAGTGCTTGAATCCCTTATGAACACCTAAAAGTAAAGTCCCTGCTGAAACTGGAATGAAAACATAATTAGGAGTTTTCCAATCTAGACTCTTTGCAATTTCATATGCTAGAGATCTAATTCCATCTCTAAATTGAGGTTGTAAAACATGCGATGCGTAATAATAACCTGAGTTTTCTGCAGCTTTTGCTACATCTTCTCTACTTCCCCTTACCCTAACAACGTGAGCACCATAGGCTTCTATTTGCTTTAATTTTCCTCCTTTAGCCGTTTCGGGAACGAAAATATATGCATCAATACCAGCAGCTGCTGAATACGCTGCTATTGCTGATCCTGCATTTCCAGAAGAGTCTTCGCTGATCTGTTTTACACCTTTTTCAGCAAGATAAGAAACCAGAGTCACTGCTCCCCTATCCTTATACGATCCCGAGGGATTTAAGAAGTCAAGCTTAAACCATATGTTCCCCTTTTTAATCAATGGAGTTCTTCCTTCTCCTAGGGATATGAAGCGCTTAACATAAGGGAAATTCTTTTCGTTATAGGGAAATCCTTTCTCATAATTCTTATCAAATTCGAAATCTATCAGAATGTCGAATGGCCCTCCGCATTTGCTACATTTAATCTCGTATATACTTTCCCTTTCCTTTCCACATCTCATACAAACTTCTCTTACCATACTACTACTCATGAATCTAAAGTATATAACAAATATGTTAGCTTTCTACATGTCTATGACAAAGCTTAACAATTATTAGAAGCTCTTTTACTCACGCTTAAATTTCTTTTAGTAAATAAGTCTACGTCATTCATTTGTACAGTTAATTCTAGTGTTATTTAGAAATTTAATATATAATAAAGAGGTTACTCTATTGCATGAGATATTAGTGGCCAATTACAATAATAACTGACTATTTAAGCTTCCATATATGTGGTGAGTTGCTAGAAGAGCACTTATTAAGCAAATGTTTATCTTGAAAAATCGAGTTACTAAAAGTAAGCAGAATAGTCATAAGATTTTATGGATTTCTTTGTAGAATAACGATTAAGTTATCATAATCCTTGATATGCTGAAAACTCCATATATAATGGCTAAATTAAATATAACTCCCTCTAATTATAAAATATCAACAAGAACTTGTTTATAACCTCGTAGGCTTATCTATCCGATTACGTTAAAAAATGTTTCTCCATCTACTTGTATTTTTTTGAGCTTTACACCATATACATTAGAGAGTAAATCTTCAGAAAGATCACTAACCCCTCCCTCATATTCCAATTTTCCTTTATTGATTATAATAACCTTATCAGCGAACCTTAGAATTTCTAGCTCATGAGAAGTAATGAGAAAGGTCTTATGGTTAAACTTCTTTAAAATATTCATTACAAAGAATTTATTTTTAACATCGAGATTTGAGAGAGGTTCGTCCATTATTACATTTTCAGCCTCTGCTATAGCTTTTGTTATTAAGATAAGTTTTCTTTCACCAGAGCTTAAGGTGGAAAAATCTCTCTCAAGAAACTTCTCGACATTTAACTCCTTTACATATAGTTCATAATTAGTTCTTTTTCTACCTGCTCTTAATACGTCTATAACTTTCATATTGGGAGAGAAAAATTCAGCTGGAACGTACGATATTTCACCATCAACTCTTATTTCACCGTTATATTTCACCATCCCAATTATCGCTCTCAACAACGTAGTCTTGCCACTTCCATTTGGTCCTAAAATCACATTAATACCTTTTCCTGCACTAAAAGAAATATCTGACAAAATTAGTTTGCCTCCTAAGATTACGCTAATATTCTTCAACGTTAACATCTTTTCTCACCAACGCGAATATCATTATTGGAGCTCCTACAATTGAAAGAAGAGCCGTTAGAGGAATGAAATAACCAAATATACCATGAGATAAAATGTTACTTAGAATTAAGATTGTTGAACCTAATAGTGAGGAATACTTCACTAACTGGCCTGTATTCCCTCCAATTAATCTCCTAATAATATGTGGAACTATTATGCCTAAAAATCCTATAATACCGGCTATTGAAACGCAGTAAGCTATTACAAGGCTTATGAACAATAGCCAGAAGACTCTTTGTTTATTAGGATTTACTCCTTGAGAATAGCTTATCTCATCACTTATTGACAGTAAGTCTATCAATCTAGAATTTGATAGGCTAAAGTAAAGTAAAAGAATTGCTAATATTGACAATATTATGACATTAAACCAACCGACCACGCTGATATCTCCCAAAAGCCAAAAGGTAAGTGGAGGTACCTGAGGATATTTAGCGCTTATTATTGACAATATAATCGTTACTAGAGATGAGAAAATGAATGAGACTAATACACCACCAACTATAAGACCAAGATATCCCGACTTCTTTCCAATCACTATAGTGATTAAAGTTGCTAACGTTGCAGTGAAGAATGCTACTAAGGGTTGGAAATATATTATCCATGAAAAGGGTAAATTAAGCGTCAGCAGTAAATACGTAAGAACTGCTCCAAATGCCCCACCAGAGGCTGTCCCACTTATATAAGGATCCACCAGTGGATTTCTCAGCAACATTTGAAGAACTGCTCCAGATGTAGATAAGATTAAGCCAATGAGAATTGCCACAGTTAAGGTAGGTAATCTTATGTTAAGTAATATATAAGCGTAAACCCCATGAGGATGAAAAATCTCGGTAATTGGTATAGTAACATCACCATAGAGTAGTCCAAGTAAAAAAGAAACGATAAATCCTGTAATTAAAAAAATAACGCTTAAACGAAGCATCTAAAACACCGGAAGCGTTACATTAAGATTATTTACCACCCAATTGTCAGATATAAAATGCGGTGCCTTCCCTTGAATTATAAGCTTAATCTCTTGGATAGAATATACCGAAAGTGGGCCAGGTTCATTAAATAGATTAGTCGCTAGATTCCCCATTACATACACATTACTACTATTTATTCCCTTATATTGAGATAGTAAGTAATCGGTGTAAGTTAAATTATATTCTTCTTGTGCAATAATAACTGACGGTTTTGCTATTAGTAGTTGTGACGGGGTTAATAATGGATAGCCAGAGTAGTTTGCAAAAACGTTAATGCCCCCAGCTTGGACAATTATACTATTTATAAAAACATTCCCACCTGCAGTATAGAAACTCAAGTCTGGACATATCCACAATAAATAGGCTATGCTTACATTTCCAGTTGACGAGAAATCGCTTATTTTCTGATTCATCCAATCTATTAACTGTTGAGCTTTACTAGTTACATTAAAGTATTCTCCTACTTTTAATATACAATTTTCTATTTGCGAATAAGAGCTAGCAAAATCGTTATTTGTAATTAAGACATTAAGTCCAGCTTCTTTCATTTGCTCTATATAACTTCCAATTAATCCTTCTTCAACTACAATAACCGTTGGATGTAATATTAATAAACCGGAAATATTTGGAGGAGATATTTGAGAAAACACTGTAACATTGGATGGTATATACTTCGTGAGATTAAGGGACTGCAATAACTGGTATGAGTAGTAGTCAATACCCACTATATACTTGCCTAATCCTAAACTAATTAGAATTTGTGTATCACTAGGTGCTAATGATACGATTCTAAGATTATTGTTAATAGTAACTGGATTAGATGTGGTAGAACTCTTGTAATAGTAGAAGACTGAGACTATACCAACTACTATAATTATGGCCACGATCGTACCAATCACTTTTGCATTTGGCATAAAATGTGGATAGACTATCCAAACTATAAGTTTTTTGGCTTAAGATAAGATGAGAAAGCATTTAGCTCCATTTTACTCCATTCCACCATTACTCATCTAATATATAATTCCATGAAATAACTTAGACCAGTAGTGGCCCTTAAATATAGTACATTAATATATAATTATTAATGATATATCTATTATTTTCAATCCAATAAAGTAGTTTGAATCTATTGTAAGATTTTAATATGACTTTATTTTTGTAAAGATTTCTTATAGAAATATTTAAGGTATAACATACTTAAGACAGTTTTCCCTAAATTAATGCTGGATAATTACTTCTTATAATAGTCTAAAGATTTCTGAGCTTTTCCTTCCTGCCCTTTTCTATGAATTTACTTATTAATGCACCTATAAAATATAAGGTAGACAAGGTTATTCCTATTACTGTTTCTATTATACCTCCCGTTGTCCCTGGTGAAATTATCCACGCAATAATAAATGAGACTAGAACTCCCCATCTCCAATTTCTAAGCCAAGTAGTTGATTTTACAACTCCAATACCCGTTAGACCACCCATTATAAGGGGAAGCTCAAAAGATAATCCAGTAGCAATTAGCAATGTCATTACTGTACTCACAAAGGACCTTAAGCCTAAAGTTGGTTCCACCGCAGAACCTAAAGCACTAGCATATAATAGTATTATCCTTAACATTAAGGGAATAAGAAGAAAGTAGGCAAAGGCGGAACCTAAGGCAAACAATAGGAAGGCAGGAAATATTATACTCTTGAACAGTTTCTTCTCATGTTCATATAGTCCCGGAGCTACAAATGCCCAAATTTCCCTTACAATGATAGGGATTGTAGTAAATATTGCTAAATATAGAGAAATATAAAAGGATGCGAAGAGTGGATCGAATAAATTTATGATTATTAATTTTACGCCTTTAGGTAACTCATCATATATGAAAAGTTGGGTTAATTGTACGGATATACTATCAAACAAAGATGGATAAAAAACGGGAACTTCCGCTAAAACGTATCTAAGACCAAAGAATGGGTAAGGTAAATAGATTTTAACTAGTTCTATCCCTAACATAAAATAGATTAGAAAAGTTATTGCTAAAGCGATTATAATTCTCCTTAATCTGTAAGCTAATTCTCTTAAATGTTCTATTAAAGGCCTTTCTTCAAACTCTGCAACCTCTCTAGTTCTTTCCGTCACTAGCTTTCAGCCTCTCTAATTCCTCTTGTAATCGTTTTATTTGAGCCTCTAATTCTTTGATTCTTTCTTGATTTGCAACCTTTACGTACTTGAAACTAGCCCCAGTCAACGGAGTATTATTAGTATCCTCTACACTATTTAATTCCCTCATTAACTCAGTCTTAAATTCGTTTTGCCTTTTCCTTATTTCACCTAAAAACCTCCCTATTGACTTAGCGGTATTTCCAGCATTTTTATCCCCAGCCATCAAAAGTATGAAGACAACTATAACTACTAAGAAATCACTTAGGTTGCTAATCATCTCCTATTCACCTAAAGAAAAAAGTATGTGTAGTATTTTATTGATTCTGCTTAGATTTCTTTAACTCCTCTAACTGTTTCTGTAATTCAGCTATTTGCTTTTCAAGATCTTGAACACTGGGTTGTTGTTGAACTAATGGTTGTTGAAAGTTTTGTGATTGCATTTGTTGTAACTCCATCTCAGCCTCAATCCTGCCCTTCTTGAACTCTCCAACCGCTCTCCCCATCGATCTAAATAGTTCTGGTATTTTAGAAGCTCCAAAGAATAATACAGCGATTACTACCAGTATTATGATCCAATCGTAAGGGTTTGTTAACATTCTCCCATCCTTATAAGAAATCTTATATTGTAAGATTAAAAACTTTGTTTTCATTCGAGTGAGAGGTTAAATACTGTTAAAAGAATTCAAACCAATCCGATATTTCGCACAATGAATCCAATATCTTTGCATCGTATTTCCTAACCTCTTCTTCATTTAGAGGAACACTGCTCCTTACTACCAGAATCTCCCTTATTCCAGCTGAATAATATGCCATAACATCGTAGATTGTATCCCCTATTCCTACGCTTTCATTAGGATCTACGTTTAATCTTTTAATTGCCTCTATCACCGGCATAGGATTAGGCTTCCCTAGTTTAACATCATCTCCTGCAACTAGGACATCTGGTTCCACTTTAATTACCTTTAGAACTTGAACAGCAGAGTTACGCATCGACGAAGTTACCACTGCAATAGGTATTTTCACATCTCTTAAACGATTTATCAAATCTATTACGCAGGGTTTAGGTTTTGCCAAAGTTTTTACCAATTCGTTATATATTTCGGTCTTTACAGAAGCTAATTTTTCTGCGTTGCTCTCTCCAATCAAAATCTTTGCTATATCTATCGTTTTCCTACCAAGCAAATGTCTAATATCTACTTTAACCTCATACCCCATTTTTCGTAAAGCTATTTCCCAAGCTAATTTGTGAACTTCATCGGTATTTGCTAAAGTACCATCTAGGTCAAATATTACTGCTTTTCTCATAAGTTATAACCTTACTGGAAATATTAAAGTTTTAACACAGTAAGTCCTAAATATGAATAAAGAGTAGTATAGTTTAATGCAAACAATAAGGAAACCAACTAGGATGCTTTCTGGCGTTACAATAGTATCGATAATGACTCATCCACATTCTTGTCCGCATGGGAAGTGTATATTCTGCCCCGGAGGAGTGGATATAGGTACCCCTCAAAGCTATTATGGTAGAGAACCAACTTTAATGAGAGCAATAGAAAACAATTATGACCCATTCTATCAAGTACAGTCAAGACTAAGACAATATGTCGAGAATGGACATACCCCAAGCAAAGTAGAGTTAATAATAATGGGTGGTACTTTTCTATCATTACCCATAGATTATCAAGATTGGTTTGTGACCTATGCCTTGGAAGCTATGAATAGATTTCCTAGTTCCGATAAGCCTCCTTTTGTGTATTTAGAAGATGCACAGTTAAAGAACGAAAAAGCAGAAATACGTTGCGTAGGGATGACAATTGAAACGAAACCCGATTGGGCTAAGGAGTGGCATGCAGACCAAATGCTGAGATTAGGTGCGACCAAAGTTGAATTAGGAGTACAAACTGTATATGATGACATTCTAAAGTTCACCAATAGAGGTCATACCGTAAAAGATTCCATAGAATCCACTAGAATACTAAAGGACTCAGGATTCAAAGTGGTCTATCACGTTATGCTTGGTCTTCCTAAATCAGACCCTGATAAAGACCTGGAGGCATTTAAGACAATATTATCTGATCCTAATTTTAGGCCGGATATGTTAAAAATATATCCTACCTTAGTAGTTGAAACTGCACCGTTAGTAAACTTATGGAAAAGAGGATTGTATAAGCCTTATGATACGGAGACTTTAGTTGAATTAATATCTGAAATGTACAGATACGTCCCTAAATGGGTTAGAGTGATGAGAATACAAAGAGATATTCCCGCTAACGTAATCTTAGACGGTAACAAAAAGGGAAATTTAAGAGAATTAGTAGAGAAAAAAGTCTTGGAAAAAGGAATTAAGATTAATGAAATCAGGTTTAGGGAAGTTGGGATGATGTGGCAACATAGAGGATTATTACCAGATGAGGCCAGAATTCATCTTTACAAGGAAGTTTACGAAGCCAGTGAAGGTACTGAAATTTTCCTATCTTTCGAGGATGATAAAGAAATTTTAATAGGTTATTTACGATTGAGAATACCATCAAATAAGGCTCATAGAAAAGAGATAGATGGAAAGACAGCCATAGTAAGGGAACTTCATGTATACGGGATAGAAGTACCGATAGGAAGCTGGGACGAATTGGGTTTCCAACATAAGGGATATGGAAGTAAGTTGTTAAGTGAAGCTGAAAGAATTGCGAGAGAGGAATTCGATATGCGGAAAATTTCGGTTCTATCTGGAATCGGTGCTCGAGAATATTATGCCAAAAGGGGCTATGTAAAAGAAGGTCCTTATATGTCTAAGCAGTTGATTTAATACCATAATAAAGGGAATTATTGGGCAATAAGCTACTTACTCTATATATCTTGTAGATCTTTGTAATGAAACCTTTGCTTTCCATTATTCGTTTCAATTCCCAAGGGTAATAAAGTCTATAAAAACGCCTGATCTCTTTGCCATTTATGATACTTCTCTTGATTATATATCTTCTTAAGAAGAAAAACTTCAGCTGTACTAACCATACAGTAACCAGTATTTCACCTTCATTTTTTAACACTCTATGAGCTTCCTCTAAGGCTTTAGATGGATCTCTTAAGTGATGAAGAGATGCTATATAAGTTAAAGAATCAAATGATGAATCTCTAAATGGTAAATATTCCATATCAGCTTGTACTAAATTTTGACATCCTTTTTTACGAGCTTGATTTAGTTGGTTTAGGGAAATATCTAAGCAAATAACTACTCTTCCCTTGAATTGATCACAATTTTGACCAGATCCACAGCCTACATCGATAATTTTATCTCCATTTATCAATTTGATATAAGGATTAGGCTTTCTTCTATACACTATATTATCGTATGCATTTATTATATCTTTCTTTAGTACAATATCGCTCTCACCTTCATTCTTATGTATGGAGCTACACCTCCATGTTCTTCATCTATAAATACTCCTCTATTTTCTTTAGTAATGGCATCAATTGTAACTAGTTCTTGAAGTGGAATTGCAATCTCCCTAAAGAATATTTGTCCTTGACCTATTTTAATTACACTTCTCGGAGTTATTCTAATACTATTACGTATTAATTCCGACTTCTTAACACCCATAGCAATGTACGCCCCTCTACTTTCATCAATTAGCTCATTAAGAGACCAGTCTCCATGCTTTACTTCTAAGGAGAAATAATCTGGTTTTGGTAAAATGCCTCGAGCATTTCCTGCTTCTCCATATTTCGAAGTAAGCGTTCCTAAATAATTTGTAATTATTCCGTCTCCAATAATCTCTTTCTTCTTCGTTTTTACTCCCTCATCATCAAAGACTGAAAAAGATGGGGAGAAAGAATTTAATGGATTATCATAAATTGTGATTTCACTTGATATTTTTTCATTTAATTTCAACTTAGGAGAATTACCATTTAAAAAATTTCTAAAAATGTAATGGAAAATTGATGCTACTATTTCAGAATCTAATATGAAGGTTAACCTACCACTCTCAGTCAAGACTTGTCTAGATGGAGAAGAAAGTTGAGCTTGAGTTGTCTTCAGATATTCTACAATAGATGGTATATCTTTAGGTTCGCCAGTATATGAGAAATTTAGATCGTTATACCTTACATAATTTACTACTTTTTCTTCACGACACTCTTTAACATCATGAATTAAGATAGACTTTGCAATCTTCTTGCTTACAACTTTTAGTTGATCAGTCTCATCTAATTTAATATTAGAAAAAAGCCCTAAATACTTTTCCTTATTTATCCATGTCTTCACTGATTCATGATAAAAGTCTTCACAAATTTCAAACTCCTTTATCTTTTGACTGCTTTCTAATAATTTGTTACCATCATAAACTACCCATCTACCATTAACTAAAGCTCGACTCAAAGTAAAAGATCTTCTATACTCAATGACAGTATAACCTTCATATGAGAATTCCGCCTCAATCACTTCTTCATGATATTTAACATCTTGACGTAGCATTCTAATATTATTTTATAAATTATATGCCTCCCTTTTTAACTTTCTCACATAGTAAGATTGTTTACATTTAATAGGCTAAAAGTAATTTGGTGTAATAGTTGCAGACAGTAGCATAATTCCATATACAATAAAAAAGTTTACGTTAATTAAATATTGCTCTTTTTCATGACCTATAATGAATACTTTTTATATTAGGAAAGTAAAATATATCATTATGGCATGGGACATCGTATTAACCGCGGATAAAGGATCTTTCACAGACTATGGGGGTTCCAGTGTATTGGGTTATGTAGCTTGTATGCCGTCAAGATTAGTACCTAAATTCTTTATGGACAGATTCTTCACACCGGATGTCCCAGTGGATTCTGAAGGGAGAGCAATAATAGCGCCATACGCTCTTAGAAAAGTAGAGAGTATTCTTGTTCATGCAGGATTCGATAGCGTTGCAGTAGTACCTCCACACAGGCTAGAGAAGGCAATAAACCAGAATACTAAAGTGATAGGATTAACAGTCCATGATCCCTTGGGCTTAAATCCAGTTAGCTTTAAGTTAAGTATGATATTTGGAGGCGGTCCTACATGGACCGCCAAATATTTTGACGAATTTAGCGAAAAAATCTCGAAGCTTAAGTCAAAGTATAATTTTAAAGTAATAGTAGGTGGGCCAGGAAGCTGGGAATTAACCAAAGAGAAAGTGGATTGGGCAGATGTTATATTTATAGGAGAAGCTGAAGTAGATTTACCACGAATTGTGAAATCCATACTTGATGGACAAGAAGTTCCTAAGATTGTCTATGGCAAGAATCCAAAAGTAAATGAAATACCACCAATAATAAATCCTGCAAGATTAGGGGAAGTTCAGATAACCAGAGGATGTCCAAGAGGATGCCAATTCTGTCCAATAACCCCTGAGACTTTTAGAACTATACCATTGGACGTTGTGAAGAAGGAGGTCGAAGTCAACATGCGAGCTGGGATAAAGAGAGTTGAGTTCATAACTGATGATGTTCTACTATACGGTTCACAGAAATTAAAGGTAAATCATGAAGCTATTACAAAGTTGTTCACCGAAACCATGAATATGGGAGTAGATGGAATATGGTTTCCACATATCTCTGCCCCAGCCGTTAGAAGTAGTCCGCAAACAGTAAAGGCTATGTCTGAGATAGCAAGATATGATGAGGATAGGGCTGCAGCTCCAGTAGTTGGACTTGAGAGTGGAAGTGAAAAGATACTTAGTAAGTACATGAGAGCCAAGCCTTTCCCTTGGACTCCACGAGAATGGAAGGATGTTATACTTGATGCAACTGCAATAATGAACGATAATTACATTTATCCTTGTTACACTATGACAATAGGTTATCCGGAAGAGACAAACGAAGATGTTGATCAATCAATTGATTTAGTTCAATCCATAATTGATCATAAACTTAAAGCTTGGATATTTCCGTTGCCTGTCATACCTATGGGGGTTTCTTATATTAGAAATAATCCATTTCCAATGTTAGAAAAAATGCCAACTAGATATTGGGATCTACTATACATATCGTGGAAATACGATTTACAGATAACGAGAGAAATGATACCAATTCTCACTGGTGGTATTAAGAACAAATTTGCTCAAAGGACTGTCCAATATATGATAGATAAAATATTCGATAGCATTGAATGGGTATTTAAACAACTAAAAGAGACACAAGGAAAATACGCATATACTTTCGCAAATATTAATCTTAATAACACGATGGGAGTGATAAAAGCGATCTACTGGCTATTCAGGCTAGCCTTTAAACCTCTTTAATTTTTTTCCACTGTTGCATCCGAAATATTCTTCCAAACAATTTTATAACCTAAATAATCTATAACATCAACTATGTAATTTCCGTATTTTTTTACTAATGAAGAAAGTTGTGTATTTGAGAAATCTTCCTTTTTTAACTCTTCTATAAATGATTTCTTTATAGCGTAATTTTTTAGTACTATATAGTCTGATCTTTGCATCAACTTGCTTCTAATTACCTTTTCATCCACATTATACCTGGTTGATAATTCCTTAATCAAGATAATATCATCATTGATACCGCTCAAGTCGACATCCTCATTGATATTTGCTTGAAAGTTTCTTAAAGCTGAATATAGTTTAACTATATCAACTTTTTTCTTAAATTTTATTACATTTAAAGTATCCGGTATATAGTTTTCATATGAAAGCTCTTCATTCAAGAGAACTAAAATAGGATATTTGAAGTTTCTAAGTTTCTCTAGCTTAGAATTTACATATTCTTTAGTCCAAAATCCCATTATCTCTACGTATACCTTAATATTGCCTTTACTGAGTACAAAATCCGGAAAATAGAGTCTTTTTTCTATCACTATAGGTTCAGGTTCCCTTACTATACTCCAATCCCTTATGACCCTTCTAAACTCCTCGTAGAACTTTTCCTCAATTGAACTATCAAATCTTTTCTCTATCTCTTGATCATTAATATACTTAAAAAGTTTAGAATAACTACTGGAGAGTTCTAGCCTATAAGTTCTTCTTTTATTTTTGCCTAAAACTATATCAGCTATAATGGTCCACTTATTCTTAGAGACTAAAAACGGTACTAGCGCAGCCAAATTTCTCCCATATTTTTCTGTCATCTTTACTAAGGATAATGGGCCAAAAATCTCTATTCTAAGTGGATTTTCATATGCTAAATACATTAATCCTAACATTTTTATTCTTCTAGCGATTTCTCTCCAGCCTTCACTAACTGAAACTGTGACCTTATACGCATTGAAAATAATGGTTTGTAAAAGGGAAAGATTGTAGATCTTTAATAGATCTTCAGGAGAAAATTTAGGGAGTTCTACTATTTTCTTTTCAACGTCAAGATCCTCATACATTACCTTTATGGGATCAACATGAAAAATGCTACTGACCTCTTTTAATATTTTCTCCTTAGTATTTTCCTCTAATGCTGGACCCCTACTAAATAATTGCCTACGCAATTCTATATAATCAATCTTAGTCTCACTCTCAACTGTACAATATCTTAGATAAATTTTACCTAATCCCTTTACTAATTTATAATCATATATCTTAGATAAATATTTTAAATCTTCTAACACATCACCTACTTTTGCTCCTATTTTAAACATATTAATGACTTCCTTTGCTACATCTATGTCAGAGTCTGTAGCAAATAGCGGAATTATCCTTTGATTTTCTATCTTAAACCTAGCCAGATCAGAGGTTAGCATTTTGCCTTCGCCTTTTACTTAAATTATAATCACTAGTACCTTTAGTTATTATTTCTATCAGTCTAGCTTTTTTATTTTCTTTCTTCCTTAAGATTCTACCCAACCTCTGTATGAATTGCCTAGACGTTCCATAACCTCCTAAAACTATGGCAACAGAAGCATCTGGAACGTCAATACCTTCATCAAGAACACTAGAAGTTACTATTACATTGTATTTTCCAGATCTAAATTTCTCAAGAATCTCTATTCTTTCTTGCTTATTAGTCTTATATGTAATTGCAGGAATTAAGAATAGTCTTGATATTTCGTATGCCATCGACGTATTTCTAGTGAATATTATAATTTTCTCTCCATTTAGCTCCGTGAGTAAGTCTTTTAGCTTCTCTAACTTTGCTTTCGAATTTACAGCGATTTTAAGAGCTTCATGCCATGCTAATAACGCCTCTCTAGCTTCCTTATCCTTAGCTGCTAGCTTAATTAATTTGTTGAAATCATTCAACGATTTTAACTCAAGATTGCGTTGAGATAGAAATTTCTTTAGGATTCCTCTATAGTGCCTATATAATTTTTCTTCATCTTCAGTGAGATTTACATATATACGTTGGATTTCAAAATTTGAAAGATATTTCCCGACTAAGTTAGACACTGTGATCCTATACACTATAGGCCCTACTAGTGAGGGATATAATTTATGCCTTCCGTCACTTCTTTCCGGCGTAGCAGTCAAACCTAATCTGTATGGTGCTGCTAAACCTTGAGCTATTATGGAATATCCCTCTGAAGGTAGATGATGAACTTCATCAAAAATTACTAATCCAAACTTGTTTCCTATTTTCTCTAGCTGGGTATACGCTGAATCATATGTAATTACAGTTATTCCTTTAAGTTCATCATATCCTCCTCCTATCCTTCCTGCCTCAACTCCAAGTAACTCTTTTATATTTTCATACCATTGCTGTAATAAATCGATTGTAGGTACTACTATTAATGTTGCGAGCCTAACCAGAGCTATGGCCTTTAATCCTATTACAGTTTTTCCACCTCCAGTGGGAATCACTATTATGCCAAGCTTACTCTTTAGCCATGTGTTCAAAGCCTCTCGCTGATATTCCCTTAATCTTATTCGATCTAAAATCAAAGGAAAAGGTAATAATTCTAGAACGTTATCCTCTACTTCAACATGAGATCTCTTGAAGTAAGAAAGGACTTCTCGATACTTATTCGCTTGCCCTATATAACACTTAAACTCATCATTCCAAGTTAAACCGGGAGCTGAAAAATCAGACAGTAATAAACCTTTAAAATATCGTAATCGTACCACGATATAATGAATAGTTTGAGCAGTTATAAAGGGAGATGTTCAGAAATGTTTAAATATGCTTATACTATATCTTATATTAATGAAAGGTGCAATATTGTATAAATATAATGAACCATTAATTATTGAAGATAATATTCAAATAGATAAACCTAAGGCTGGTGAAATCAAAATTAGAATTGAAGCAACTGGCCTATGTCATTCAGATGTAAACGTATTTGAGGGAAAAACCCCGGTCCCTCCACCAGTTATTGCAGGACATGAAATATCTGGTATTGTGGAGGAGGTAGGAGATAACGTCACGGAGTTTAAACCTGGCGATAGAGTTATATCAGCATTTATCCATCCTTGTGGTAAATGTAAAAATTGTATCATGGGAAATGAGAATTTATGCGAAGTTTTTGCAAAAAACCGACTAAACGGAACATTACTAGATGGTACTACTAGATTACACTTTAGGGATGGTACTCCAATAAGGGCATTTTTAGGAGGAGGATTTGCAGAATATGTAATAGTACCTCATACTGCGCTCACTAAAGTTCCAGAAGATTTAGATTTGAAAAAGGTTGCAGTATTGGGTTGTGCGGGCTTAACTGCTTATGGTGCTGTAAATTCAGCTAGAATAGAACCTGGTGAAACAGTTGCTGTAATTGGAGTTGGCGGTGTTGGATTGTCTGTAATACAGATGTTAAAGATCGCTGGTGCAGGCAGAATAATAGCAATTGGGACTAGAAAATGGAAATTAGAAAAAGCGTTAGAACTAGGGGCTAGTGATGTAGTTAACTCTAAGGAGACTGATGTTATTAGAGCAGTCAAGAATATAACCGGTGGGGGACCTGATGTTGTAATAGAGATAGCAGGGACTACCGAAACAGTGAAAATGTCTTTAGATATGGTTAGAATAGGAGGAAAGGTAGTACTAGTAGGATTACCTCCAACTACTGCTGAAATTCCAATTAGAATAGCAAGTATAGTTAGAGGAGGTATTAAAATTATAGGAGACTATGGTGGGAGGCCCAGAGTGGATATGCCTAGACTTATTGAGCTTGTAAGATTGGGAAAATATGACCCTAATGCATTAGTTACAGGGAAATTTAGATTAGAAGAAATTAACGAGGCAGTAAAATTATTAGAGCAAGGAGAGGCAATAAGAAGTTTAATAATTCCTAATTAAAATGGAGCTCTGGCAGTTTTTCTTCCAATTATAAACATTATTAAATAAATAATTAACATTATTATGGTAAATACAACACCAACTATAATTAGGTTACTTAAGACTGATGGTGGGACATTGCCAAATGCTATTGGAATTGGCCCTAATAACACTAATCCTGCGAATTGCGGAGAAGATGAAGTAGTTGTCTGTGGAGTTTGAACTTGTGATACCACACCTAGGAAGAGTAGAATGAAACCAAGAAATATTAATGTGAGACCAGCCGCAATTAACTTCATATGTTAATCTTTTGTTATAAGCTTTATAAACTTTATATTAAGGTGAGCGTATGTATTATGGGAGTGTAATTACAGTCTTATCGTCAGATAAGAATAAAGTGACTGAGATTGCTGAAAAATTAGGTAAACTTCATGAAACCGCCAATACTAAAATATATTATCGAAAAAAAGGTGAATATATCAGATCAATCCTATTAACTACAGAGTATCCAGAAAAAATTATAGATCTAGCTGAAGCATTATCGCTTTCGTCCACTGCGATATTATATATACCAGAAACTTTAACGTGGATGGATGGAGAACTAGCACTTCTAATTGATTCTCTAAATACACATAATAAAATAGTAATATCTAACCTAGATAGAGGTAAAATAAATAATATTTTAAGTTCTTTAAGCTCCTTTATTAAATTCGAACTATACAATGATATTTCCGACTTAAGCGAGACGAAAGAGGAGGACAAGGGAATAGTTTATGTAGATAGAGTATTTACAGTCAAAGGTGTTGGAACTGTAGTTACTGGATTCTCATTTACAAATGTTGAAACTCATGATAAATTGGTAGCGTTACCTTATAATAAGGAGGTTGAAATAAAGAGTATTCAAGTTTTAGATGAGGATCAAAAAAGTGTTTCGACTGGAATTAGGGTAGGGTTTGCTCTGAAAAACGTAAAAGAAGAGGAAATAGAAGATTTAATGTATTTGGTTAAGCCAAATGTTAAGGTTACAAAAGAAATAGAAGGACAAATAACTAATTACAAATGGTCCACTATAAATCAAGGGCAAAATCACATAATAGTTAAGGGTCATGCAATAAGTGTTAATATAAAAATCGATAATCAAAAAGCTAAGATTATTTCATCTGTTCCAATACCTATCGTTGAAAATAGGATACCCATCTTAAACGTTAACGTAAGACAAGGAAAACCAAGAGTATCTGGGTATATTAATTTATAAGTTAATTACTATAATATGGAAAACGCAATTTTAGCTGCATATAAGAAGGCGAAGGAACTAAATAATGATGGTGAAGTTCACCTTTTTAAAGATGAAAACGGTGCATACTATCTAGTCATAGTTAGAACGGCTAATTGCAAAGAAAAGTCTAAACTAATAGATGCAATCTACGATGAGGTATACAAATATACTAACGAGACTAACCTTATAATTCTAATTATGTCTAAGAGTGCTTACAAGGCCTTTGCTGATCAAAATTTAGAAGAAATAGAAGTATAGTCATAACTTACTTATTTTATCTTTTAATAAATCTAGATTATTTTCCGCTGCAAAGAATACTGGGACATCATGAGGGAGAGCCGATTTGAAGCTTACTAATAACCATTGTCCTGGTTCCAGTTCTAGAGTCTTATCTAAGAGCATATCGCTTATCCCAAAAGTTTCGGCCAATAACTGTCTATCGTAAGGCCTAGGAAGCGTACTTATGAAGTAAGAGTGTAGTTGTTGTAGTGCGTTAGTGTTTAGATAAGCTAATCTTTGAGTACTTATGAGAGAGTGTAAATGATACTTTCTTCCATGTCTAAGTAATTTCTCTATGGCAGTGCTTGAAGCTTCACTTTTATCTTTTTGTTTGGTATCGTAAGGTATAAACTCTTGAGCTTCATCGATTACGAATAGTACTTTAGGATTGTCAGAATACATTCTCTTTCTCCTATTGTAGATTTGATTAATTACAGTCGCAACTACTTGCCTTCCCTCCTCTAGGTTAGGGAGTTCTAAAATGAATAATCTAGGTGAGTCCTTGGAAGAGTCTAAAATTTCTATTGCTAAATTTTCTATATCATAATCTTCAGTTTCTCTAATACCAAGTGAGATGTATGCTCTTATACCAGATATAAATGTAAACAGTGACGAATTCTCCTTTAAATGTGCATCTTTCCCTAAATTTTCTATTTCATCCAGTAGCTTGTTAATAGAGTCATCTATGATATCATCTACTGTTAGTTTTCTTTCTCTCATGAAATTATCTAACTTACTTAGAAAAGTGTAAAATAGTGGTTTCTGGGATATAGCAGTATATTTATCTTCTATTTGCTTTTTGACTAGATCTATTAAATCAGCATAAGTTAAGTAGGAAAAACCTTCAGGTGGAACATATAACTGTTTCATTTTTTCATTTTGATGTAAAATTTCTGCACCTTTTTTTATCTTATCTCTAATATCTATAATATCATCAGGGATCACGTGACTTCTTAAAAATTTTCTACTCGCATCAACTGGATTGGGAGGAACTCTATCTAAGCTTACGACTCTAGATGGAACTTCAAGCAACTTATCTAAGAGAAGTATTGCATACTCCATTGATACATCAAATATTACAACTTTAGTGTCGGGTATGTTATCTAATACTTTTCTCGCTATTAAGGACGCTAAATTTGATTTACCAGAACCCGTAAAGGCGAAAATTCCTAGGTGGTACTTTATTGCTTTTTCTAGATTTATTTCTAGAGAAAGTTCTTCATGTAGAATGTTTCCTAAACTTATATTACTATTTGCACAGACAAATGATGCATATGCCTTTTTATTCAAAATCTTAACAGAGGAACCCAATAAAGGTGGGAAATATCCTTTTTTGAATTGAATATTATTCGAATTCACTTCAAGAATATATCCTAAGGGATAAGTTATTGAATCTATCCATATTTCTTTCTCATCTTTCGAATACCAACTTTCACTAACTTTTTTCATGATTTCATTTCTAATCTCCTTAGGTATTGTAGAGTCCAGATTTATCATACCATAGTGCATTGGAATAATATCCGCAACTTCTAAAATCAGATAGCTATTTTCCTTTATTGTATTTACAGCAAGCAATTTTCCTATACCTAATTTATCCTTTAGCGAGAAGGGAAATTCTACTATATAATTTCTAAAAGATATTGTACCCCTGCCATCAGATGTTTGTCTAGTTATTATTTTGGCTTCTCTTAGTTTTCCCTCTTCTTCTTCAAAAATACTTTCCATCATTTCTTAATCTCTCAATCCAACTTCTAAATTCTCTGTATCTAATATTACTTTGCAGACTGTTGAGAGTTAATAACTTGCTTAATTTATTTCTGTAATATTTCACTAACTTATCTGCTAAAAATAATGGATAATTATACCCTAAGCTTTCTGGTATTGATTCCTTAGCTAGATTATATATTAGGTAAAGCAATTCTTCTTGATTTTCTACAAAAACTTGAGACTCTATGTAGAATACCCACGAGAATGGGAACAGTTTAAAATATCCATAAATCATATCACCATGTTTTTCAGTAATTATTAGCCAAGGAGGATTTTCTATTTTATTCAGAGTTTCCCTTTTTACTATATCAAAATCCTTTACAATTCCGATGGAATTTTTAGGAACAGAAATACCTAAAGATTTGTCGAATGATAGTTTCCTATCGAAAAATATTAAATCAACTTCATTTTCTTTCATACTGGAGTATTCTAGTTCTCTCATCCTCTTTTCTGCTTCACAAATACATAGCTCGTCATTAACTGAAATATCCTCTATAGTAAATTTGAAATCCTTAAATATTCTACCTTTGACTATGCCTATTACTATATATGCTCCCTTATTTCCTTCCAAAATAATGTCAGAGAAGGTTCCATCAATTGCAGCAAACGTTAACTCTCTATTCAGAAAGTAATTTTTGTCTGATCTCAATCTTACTATTGTGCTAAAATCACCACTATCAATGTTTGATGACATATTCATACCATCAATTAGAGTATTAGAGGCTAAAAGACTTAGGGAACTACATATGAGCCAAACAAGGATTGCTAATCTTTTAGGAGTAAGCCAACCAGCAGTAAAACAATACTTAGATGAAGACGAAAATTCGTATATTAAAAGATTACAGAATTTGGGACTAACACATGAGGAAATAGAAGATTTTCTGGATAAACTTACACAATTACTGATGAATGGTGATTCTAAACAAGTAATGCAATATATCAGTATGTTTTTCCTTTCCAATCTAGGTAGGCTAAAATTCTGTAAATATCACAAAATGGTTGATAGTGAAATTCCAGTTGATTGTGATATTTGTAAGAGTCTATACAAAGAGAATGAAGAAGAAATGATGGAACTTGCACTATCACTGCTTCAAAACGAGTCTGTAGCGGAATTAATCCCAGAAGTTTTGAGCAATTTAGCCTTTGCAAAAGCTAACGCTAAGAAGGAAGAAGATGTACTTGCAATTCCAGGGAGAATAACTAAAATTAGAAACTTACCAACACCCGCCTCTAAACCGATGTGGGGAGGAAGTAAACATTTAGCAAAGGTACTATTATCAGTGATGAAAAATCATCCCACTGTGAGATCGGTTATGAATATCAAGTATAATGAGAAAGTGGAAATGGTATTGAAGGAAATTGGTTATAAATTTAAGAAAGTAGGTCCTCAGAACGATATAGGTAATGATAGAATAGCTGAAACAATAGCCACAGTATTTGATGAAGGTACAGATGCGGTAATACATTTAGGCGGTACTGGTATTGAGGCCAACACTTACGTTTTTGGCAAAGATCCGTTAGAAGTTGTAAGGAAGATCATAAATATTGCAGTTAGGTATAAAGAAATTTCCTCGCCTTAAATGGCCAGAAATTGTATTTTTTCAAAATTGAGATAATTGCAGGTACTAATATAGGTCTAACTACAAAAGTGTCAAACAGAATTGAGACTCCTACACCTAGACCTATTTCTTGTAAAAATCTCATATTGGCTACCATTAAGGAGAAAAAAGCTCCAGCTAAAATCAAACCACAAGTAGTTACTACTAATCCAGTATTTTCTACCGATCTTATTACAGCGTTATTTATATCATCTTCATTTTTCATCTCGTCAAATAATCTTATAATTATGAACATATCATAGTCTATACCCAAACTGAAAAGAAGCGCGAAAATTACAAGCGGAGATAGCCAGTAAGGTGAGGTATAAACTAGTGTCACTGTAAATACTCCTAAAAACGAGCTTAAAGCAATAGTTAATGACAATCTTAAAGGAAGTAAAATAGAGCCGAGAATTATGAAAAGGTAAATTACGATTAAAGCTATAGTAAGTGGCAAGGTATAGCTAAAATATACATTAACAGTGTTGTTAACAATATCTATCCTTTGTGCATTGTCTCCTCCAACTAGGAATCCTTTACTTATAAGCCAATCTGTTAAATTTATAGCACCATCACTAAATACTGGATACTTTAGGTAAACTATCAACAAAGTGTAATTCCCTTGATGAAAGTGATCATACAAGTTAGTATTATTGGCAATAATCTGAGTACCAAAGGACATCGGGCCGTAAACTAAGTTACCTTGATCTATAAGGCTTTTAGATAAATTATAAATAAGAGTATAGTTAGCCCTAGGGTTTCCATACAATATTACATAGTCTATACTATAATTGTAAAGTTGATTAAGAATCTTAGTACCTGCAAGTGAATTAGCATAGGGCGGTAATATTTCATCAATATTAACATTAGTGTGTATCGTAGGAAAATAAAAGATAAAGATAACAATAGAAACTAACATTAGAATAACTAATAACTTATTGTGCCTTACTGCAAAGCTCGAAAGCTTATATAAGTATCTTTGCCTTATATCTGCAACACTCGGTAATTTTTTTCTAGGAAAACTAATATATCTTTGAGGAATTAGAAGCAATAACGTGTACGTAAAGAAAACTGCTGGTATTAACGCTGAAATAGAAGATGTTACTAGCGCTATTCCTATGTTTTGAAGCAATGGAGAAGGAGAAAGTATAAAGCTGGAGAATCCAATGGTGATACTAATACCACTTAATAGTATACCTTTTATTGAATTTTTAAGTGCATATAAGAGTGGGTCTGAGTTATTTTTACTAATTTCCTCAAAATATCTATATATGAATAATATACCATAATCGATGTTAAGACCAAATACTATTGGAGGTGCCACTAAACCTGAAATATAATATATCTTATAACCAAGAAGTGTTTCCACGTACATGAGACTATAAGCTAACAAAAGACTAGTTCCAGCACTAGATACTAAAATCAAAATTGGAATGATTGATCTAACTAACAGTATTAGTAATATCATTACAAGAATAATTGTAGTTATATCTATAATTTCAACGTTACTTTGAGTATAATATGCCGATTGAGCATAGTACGCCAGATGACCTACGACATAAGCGTTCTTGAGACTTTCAATAAATTGATTAATATTTGTTAGGCTCTCATTGCTAGGGACATTTATAATGAAAAACCATAAGGTACCCTTATGAAAGGACGAATTAAATACTGTTGTCATATTATAAATTATATTACTCTCACTAAAAGATGTTTTATTTTCAGTTTTAAGTATCCTCTCGATTAAACTAGTGTAATTACTAAACTGTATCAAAAACTTTAATGCCAAAGTATAGTTAGTATAATTATTAAATCCGAAATAGAAAAGAAATGGGTCTTTAAAAGTTAAGTACCCAGCATACCTAGCTTTATCTAGTAAACTTCCATTAATTTTGTTAAAATTTTCCTTATAAGTAGGGCATATGTTACTAGTGAAATTATGAAGTGGGAGTCCGAACGTAATATTTAACTGATATTCGAAGTACTGAAAATTTGAAAGTAAGTAAAGTTTCAAACGAGTAAGATTCTCATATATCTGACTTATTGTAGATGACAGATTCTTCTCATTTAAGCCAAGATAGCTGATGTATTCTGCCTTAAGCATGTTAATGTAATCGTTTGGAGTTATCACTGTAGCGTTTTTAAGAAGATATAAATTAGAATAAATTTCTTGTAAAGCTTGATCATAAGATGACGAATTGATAATAACATATAAATTGTCAACGTTTCCAATTTGGAAGTAATTGGTAACGATTTTATCAGCCCTTACACTTTGTATACTGTTCGATAAAAATGGGGAATCCGAATACGTAAATAGACCAGGAGTTTTGACTGCAAAGTGCAATAGTATTATAATCAATAGTAACCATAATACCAACGAGACAAGCCCATTTTTCACATTAATCCTAGACCTTATATAGAGTAAAAAGTACTGTGGAAATACCAATTTTACATTGGTAATCATTTTTTAGATTAAGCATTAACTAGAAATCATGGAAAGCATACAAGAGGTATTAAAGCTGTTAGAACAAATAGAGCGTATCATAAAGAATTATAATCCATCCGCTGAAGATAAACAAGTACTGGAAAAAGTATTGGCAAAGAACATGGAATTGAATGCTGAGATATACGCAAAATATATAAAAGTTTAATTCACAACAATTTATTTTTGTGAGATTCGAAGTTACTATAGATTATCTACAAGGTATAGGGAGAAAGATACTTACAAGTGAAGGGCATGTAATAGAGTTAAATCCATTGCTTGAAACAGAATTGTCCTTAATAGGAGTTTCGCCGAAACTTTTTGCAGAGGGAATAACAGATGCTGTAATTCAAAATGACGGAACTTATTCTTTTTTCCTGCCGGCTAAAAAGTTAAGTGACGACTGTGAAAATATCTTAAGAATATTTGAGATATGGATAACCACTATTAATCTGGCCAGAAAAATGCTAGTTATAGTTATAAATGTTGAAGGAAATGCACAAATAACGTTATTGAAACCTGAACTCTATAACAATTTCTCTAAAGATTTAATTGAAATCTTCGCGAAAAAATACATTTGTCTAAAAATTACGATGCCATTTATGTATAGATCAGTAATCTTTGATACTTTTAATTCCTTCAAAAGATTATTTGACATAATATTTGAAGGAATAATAAACTTAAGTGGAAATAATTACATGGCTACCATTAGTAATGACAAAAAAGCGTTATTATGGAAAATAGATAGCACAAACATTCAATACGTAAGCAATAATTTAATACCCTCAGAGTTGTTAAGATTAATAAGATAAGGTATGTCTTGGGATATAAGATACTTAGAATGGAAATTCGCTAATCTAAATGAGATCACTTCCTTTTTGCTTGCTGCCCTATCCTTAGCTGTGGCTTATATACGCCCAACCTCCATACTTTCAGATCCAATAGGTAGCGTTGTCATACCATATGTAGTAGCATTATTAGCTATAATACCACATGAAATAGGACACAGACAAGCTGCGAGAAGATATGGTTGTTTTTCAAGATTCACTTTAAGTTTTTCAGGGTTTTGGACAACGTTAATACTCAATATAATTGGTAGTTTCATAGGTATCTTAGTTTTCTTTTCGGGATACACATCAATATCTTGTGGATTTCTTAATAGAGATGTTGAAGGAAAAACAGCTTTAGCCGGACCTTTAACTAACATAATATTAGGATTTATTGGGCTTATTGGTGCATCATTAATGCCCTTTAGCCTTGTTGGCTTATTTTTCTTTGAGTTGGCCAGGTTTAACTTCTGGGTAGCGTTCTTTAACTTGCTTCCATTCTGGGTTTTAGACGGATTGAAGATCTTTAGATGGAACGTAATAGTTTGGGCAATATTAATAATCATTGCATTCGCATTAACATTTCTATAATGGTGAATAAAGTGATAATAAAAAAGATAATAAGTGCACCAACTTTTTTATTAATGTTTCTTGTTACTTTAGGTTTTATTATCGGTTTAACAGCGACTTTTATAAATTCAACTTCAGTGTATTATCTGGAACAATTAAATTACCTAGTACTTAAAGGATATTATTATGAACTATTTTCATCAATATTTGTAACTAATAGCTTTGTTGATTTTATATTTAATTTTATTTCATTATATTTCATATATCTAATTTTTGGTAGTAGAGCAGGAAAACATGAATATGTCATATTCATGCTAGCTGGTATTCTAGGAAATATACTAACTGTAATATTTTATAATCCTTTTACACTAAGCTCAGGAGCTTCTGGAGGAATATTTGGTTTATTAAGTTATTACACGTTTTACGATTTCTTAAAAAAGGATAATCTAGGGGTTTATGGTCTTATATTTTTAATATCAGTATTTGGAGTTAGTGGTCTAATATTCCCTAATGTAAATGTTATTGCTCATATTGGAGGTATTTTGGGAGGTATTATATACGCAGTAGTCCATTATCTTATAAGGAGTGGTAGAGCAATAAAATAATCATGATACTAGTAGAGGAAATACTATTAATTATCGGATTCTTGATGCTACCATATGGTTTATACGAAATTATTAGAAGCGAGGCAGATAGAACTGTGAAAATAACCCTTGTTGGGATTTCAATAGTTTTATTTGCAATTGAAACGATACTAGCAGTGAAGCAATGATAATAGTAGTAACTGGTACACCCGGTGTAGGAAAAACAATAGTCTCAAAGAAACTTTCTGAGATGCTTAACCTAAACTATCTTTCTCTTTCTCAGTTTGTAATGGAAAATAGACTTTATACGGAATATGATGAACTAAGGCAAAGTTATATAATAGATGAGGATAAAGTAAGGGAGGAATTAGAGAAGGTTATTTCCACTAACCATCTCGTAATCGAAACTATATATCCTTCCTTAGTATCTACTGCAGATTTAGTAGTTGTCCTTAGAAAGAATCCTTTTTCTTTATACAGTGAACTAAAAGGAAGGGGTTGGAGTAACATAAAGGTGGCTGAAAACGTAGAGGCCGAAATTCTAGGTGTAATCTCACAAGAGGCTAGGGAAGCCTTTAAGGATAAGATATGTGAAGTAGATACCACAGAAAAGAGCATAGAACAAATAGTAAATAAAATACTAAATAAACAATGTGATGGGTTAATAGAATGGCTGGTTGATACAAAAGTGCAACGATTTTTGGAGGAATTAGATAAGATTATTAGCTCCTATGAGAATGATATCTAGATGAGCAGTAATCCTTTTAGAATTCAAAATCCTCAGCCACAACCTCAAAGACAGCCCCGTGACTTAAGAAAAGTCAACCAGCAAATTCAGGCTGTTGATCTAAAAGTACAAATGAAGATGAAAAATATAAAATATAAGATTGGAGTAGTTAGTGGAAAAGGCGGAGTTGGTAAATCATTTGTTTCATCTAACCTAGCAATGGCTATAGCTGCGAGTGGTAGAAAAGTAGGTATAGTTGATGTTGATTTCCATGGTCCATCAGTGCCAAAAATGTTAGGAGTTAGAGGACAAATGTTAACTGCTGATGATAAGGGAATAAATCCAGTTATAGGGCCCTTCGGAATAAAAGTTGTTTCCATTGATTTTCTATTACCTAGAGACGATACACCAGTAGTTTGGAGGGGAGCCATAAAACATTCAGCAATTAAGCAATTCTTAGGTGATGTTAATTGGGGAGAATTAGACTACCTAATAATAGATATGCCTCCCGGGACTGGAGATGAAGCCCTATCCATTGCCCAATTAGTTCCAGGTATTACCGGATTTGTTATCGTTACAATACCATCTGAAGTTTCAACATTAGCTGTTAAGAAATCAATAAATTTCGCTAGAACTGTAAATACGAAAATATTAGGCGTAATTGAGAATATGAGTCATTTTGTATGCCCGAGTGATGGAAAAGTCTATTATATATTTGGAGAAGGTAAAGGTAAGAAAATGGCGGAGGAAATGGGAGTAGATCTTTTAGGTCAAGTTCCCCTTGATCCTTCCATAGCAGAAGCTAATGATGCTGGAGAACCTTTCTTTTTGAAATATCCTGATAGTCCAACTTCTAAAGAATTTCTGAATATAGCAGATAAAATAATTAAAATTGTTGAATCTAGTCAATAACTTTTAGACTTAAGTCGAAAATAAAATTTCTTTTCGTCATAAACTGGATATTTTTCTAACACTCCTTCTCTAACTAAATCCGCTAGAACTTTTCTAAATTCCAATAAATTAATCTCCTCTCCCATTTGAATTAGTTCATCCCTAATCTGTGTAGAAGTTTTATCACCTTTAGACAATATGTCAATTATTTTGCGTTTTAACTCGGTAGTCATGATAATATTTATTATATAAATGCAAATAAAAAATTGAGGGTTAATGAAGGAAAAACTTAAAAATAAAAAAATATTAAAGAAAGATTGGTGAAAGTTTATTGAGTATTGAAATTAGCGAAAAAAGTTTTTTATTAAAAAGGTTCTTGATAGTAGCCTATGGTCTATCAGAGGCGGACGTAGATGCCTTTATAAAGATACTAAGTAGCGAGACCGGAAAAGACGTTGATGCAATTGCTAGTGAATTAGGAATAAGCAAGAGTAGGGCAAGTCTAATACTAAAAAAGCTAGCTGACGCTGGATTAGTAGAAAAAGAGAAAACCAGTGTAAGCAGAGGAGGAAGACCCAAGTTTTTATATCGTATTCACAAAGAGGAATTGAAGAAAAAACTTATAAAAAGATCCGAAGAAACTTGCAGGGATCTACAGACTATTATATCTTCGCTTCTTTAAGTATTCCTTTAAGAAAGGAGTCTCATCTATTTTTTGCTTACTCAGATATTCTAAGTAAATTCCCTTTGGTTTTTCCCTTCTCCTATTAACTCTTATGAGCTTAGTAGGAGTTGCAATTATATCGATTGGTACATCAAAAGGTTCTGAAGGAACCTCGTCTACTATTTGTATGTCATGTACTGTAGTCGCAATAGGAGTGTTCTCATCTACTTTACTAAGCTCTCTCAAAATCCCAAACTCGAGCTCACTATACCCTTCGCCTTTACCAACTCTATTTCCATTTAAGTCAACAGCCACAGAACCAGCGACAATGAGATCAACCCTCTCTATCTTCTCTAAACTTACCTTTATTCCATATTTTTCAAAGCCGGATATTCGAGAGGCTTTAGGTATATCAGAAGAGGAGATTCTGATTGGATCTAATAAAAAGAAGTCTCCTCTTAATCTAGGGGTAGGGACTAGAACTTTTTTCCCTTGTCTCAATGCAATTTCTCTTACCTTATATTGCGGAGAATCTGGATTGACCTTAATAATCTCAGCTTCTTTGAATTCTTTACACTTAGCTAAATTTAAAGCTGCTTTATCAGCTCCTTTAAAATTGGGAATTCTGCCGTAAACTGGTCGGGGAAATAGTGCTATATTTTCCTCCTCCAATTTCTTCCATATCAATTCCCTTATCTCCTGTTTAGATAACATTCAGAATACCCTCATATAATAAGTAGACACCAAATGCAACTAATATAATAGATGAAACTATTTTTACGTATTTCACGTATCTTGCTCCTAACACATTTATTGCCTTAGGGAAAGCTATTATCCAAATTAATATACCCATAAAAAACCCGGGTATTATAGAAATCGAAAGAGATCTAATCATAGAAATTCCAACTGTAATCCACCAACTTATTTGGTAAGGATTAGTTAAACCCATGGAAAGTCCTATGAGGTAATTTCCTCTTATAGTGCTAGAAGGCATTTTAGCTTTAATCGTTAAATACGATAAATATAACATAAATATACCCCCAACTAGATATAAAGCATTTATAATTGGCATAGGAATGTAGCCTTGGATAAAGTAAACGATTATAAAGAAAATCAAATCAGCCGTCATTGCACCAGCACCAATACTGCTTCCGTGGAGCCATGATTTTGTAGACTCATTAGCGATCATCGCATTAACTGGTCCAGGGGGTGCAGCCATTGATAAACCTAAAATAATCCCTAAGCCGAAGTAAGTGAGAAACATTTATTTAAATTAACTTTCAATCATCCTTTTAAAACTTAAGGCATCGTCAAATGAGTAAACGTTATTGAAAAGAACGTAAATTAAATTTTTCTTTTCGGACATTATATATTCCTTAAGCTTCTCTAAATCGGCTTTAGTGTACTTGTATCTGTAATTAACCTTTTCAGATTCTAAACCATGGAGTCTAAAATACCCAATTTGTTTACTATCCAATGGCTTATTTTTAAATGGATCTACAACGTGAATTGCATCAATTTCAGAAAGTATTTTGGTTAGCATTTCAGGATTGAGATTCCACTCTCCTCTAGGCTCCCAACCGTAGATAAATGATCTATCTAATGTACTGAAAAAGTCTTTTAGATTCCTCATGTTTGTGTCATTAGGTTTAAAAGACGCTGGTGTTTGAAATATTATAATTTTAGAATTCAAGAATTTAGCTTCTTTCAACGTGATTTCCAGAGCTTGCATGACTTCTTTAGTCGGTCTAAAGTATCCATAGTTTTTAACATCTCCAATAATTGTCTTGGTTCTCTTATATGTGATTTTATTATATTCATGTGTAATTATTTGATTCGCCTTGATAGTTAATTCAACGTTGTTCTGTATAGAGAGTTCCCTCCATTTATCTAGTTTTTCTTCAGATAGAAAGTTGTAAAATGTCTCTTGTACCTCAAGCACACTGAAATAATTAAAATGCTTTCTCGTAAATCCACATGTACCTATTTTTATCATCTTTCATAGATTTTGGGAAAAGATTAATATAATTGGTTTTGCATAGACTTAACTCGTGAGTGAGGAAGAAATAATTGAAAAAGTTAAGAAAATGTATGAAGAAGGATTAAGTATTAGGCAAATTGCTAATCAATTAGGATTAAGTTATTCTAAGGTTCGTAGAATACTTATTAAAGCTAAGGTTAATTTCAGAGGGAAAGTGCCAGATGATAAAATACAACAAATTATAGAAATGGGAAAGCAAGGTTATAGTGCAAATAGAATAAGTAAGGAGTTGAATGTAAACTTTAATACTGTATTGAGAATCCTTAAAAAATATAATCTAGGTAAAAAAAGGAGAAAATTAAATATAAAGGAAATAGAGAAAATTAAGGAAGAGTACAGCAAAGGAAATAGTATATATAGAATTGCAAAAGAACTTAACATTTCCACTAATCTTGTAGTATATCATTTAAAGAAAATGGGTTTATATAAATCTATTCGTGAATCTTCTCCCACATCTGCTTAGCTAGTTTGCCATCATATTTAAATACGTGTACAAGCTCTTTTGCCTCTTCTCTTTTCCTTCTGTGTTCCTCTAAGAAATTATTTAATTTATCTATTAATATCTGCTTTAACTCTCCAGTTAACATTTTACCGGATCTATACTCTTCCTCGATCTCCTTAATCTTGTTATCATTTTCCTCAAAGAAGTAATATAACCACTGGAAGGGAACATCTATTTCTGGATTTCCGCCATATTTCCTATGCAACTCTATCGTCGGCTGTCCTCCTGAAAATGCATATTTCATTATTTTCCTTTCCACAGTCTTAGGATCATCTACAAGGTATATTGCAGTTTCTGGATTTGAAGAACTCATTTTACCCTCTAACCCTGTAAGTGGAGGAAGGAATTTGCTATGTATCTGCGCGGCCTTATAGTATCCAAGACTTTCCGCTATATCCCTTTGTAGTCTCCAATAGGGATCTTGATCTATACCGGCTGGTATTAAACATCTCTTCTTTTCAAACATGGTAGGAGCTATCTGTAAGGCTGGGTAAAATATAAGACCTATATTTGAGGACATGTCTAAGCCAAAGGTAGCTCTTACTTCTGAAAACGTTAACTTCTTTGCAATTTTTACTGCTATAGGATACATATTTCTTATATACTCTGTATCTTGAAAGATGAATGTTTTATCTGGATTAAAGCCAACTGCAATAATATCTAAAATGTTATCGTAGGCCCAACTTCTAGTCTGGTCCAGTGTATATTCTGAATTTCTCATGAACTTCTCGTCATCTGTTATCTCGATATATAGATTAACATTAAATTTATCTTGTAACCATTTAGTGAATATGAATGGTATTAGGTGTCCTATATGCATACCTAAGGAAGGTGCTCTTCCAGTATAAAGGAAGAACCCTTTACCTTTTTCGTAGTCATTTAGAACTAAATCTAGATCTCTATGAGAAAAGAATACATTTCTCCTAAGCATTACATGTAATTCTCCAACCAAATTCTTTATTCTTTGTTTCAAATCTTCTGTAATTTTCTGAGTACCGAATTGAACAATTAATTTATCATAATCAACTTTACCCTTAACTTCCCAAGGAGTTACGCTAAATTCCTCTGGCATTTGTAGTATGAAAATGCATGAAAATATAAAAGGTTAAAATTAAGTGAAATAGGTAGTTGTGGGATTTAGGAGTGAGATTTAGAGGCTAATCCAGCACCAACAGGTAGGTCTGGGAACTTCTCCTTCATTCTTTGTTCAGCAACAACAGAAGCTTCCTCTAATATCTTCCTTGCCTCTGGTGAGGAAGCTGCTGCATAAGATCCCATACCTGTGAACTCACCAGATTCAGTAACTATTTCTTGTAGCCCTTCTCCTAATTCAGCGAGTTCTAACGAAACTTCTGGCATTATACCTTTCAAGGCGGACTTTAATTCACTAATAACTCCTAATACTGGGATTAAGTTTACAAATATATCTCCTAATTCAGTTACTGTCTCTAATCTGAGTTGAACTTGCTCCAAGGCAATTTGAGTTGTTAATAGCTGTCTAGAGATCTTTCTGATTTCAGCTACCTCATTAGCGTACATTGCTGCCCTTTGCGTATCCTTAGACATTTGTGCTTCTACAACTCTTTCAAAAAGTATTTTATCTCTTTCTTGCATTCTAGAAATATAAGCGTCGAGCCTACTAATCATAGAGCTAATTTTATAGTGAGCATTAACTAGCCTATATTTTAAAGGCTCCTTAGAGCCCTTTATTTTAAATCTCTCTTGCTCATAACCCCACATCTTTTGGAAATCTTTTCCGAGCATGGCCAATATATAACTTGCTTCATTAAGTCTTATAAGCTCAAACGCATTATGTGAAGAGTTTAAATTATTAGAATCTAAAATAAGTAATATGCCAAACACGTTCATTAAAGAAGATGAAGATCCAGAATACGACATCTTAATATCAGCTAATAATGTAGTAATATACTTAGATCTTAGATGGAAAGAACTAGAATATAATAGGATAAATATAAATACTGATGGAAATAAGATTTATATAACTGACTCAATGAATAATCGAGTAATCAAAGTGATATCGTTACCAGTAAGAATAGATCCATTAACCTTAACTTACAAACATAAGAATGGAATATTTATATTACAAGGGAATAAGTTAAACTAGATGACAGAGGAACTTTACTTAAAAGACTCTTATATTAAAGAATTTGAGGGAAGAGTAGTTAAGATAGAAGGCAATTATGTAACGTTTGATAAGACTGCTTTTTACCCGGGAGGAGGAGGTTTAGAGAACGATACTGGCTTTTTAATAAATGAAAGAGGAGAGAAGATAGACGTTTATGAGGTAAAAAGAGGAGAGAACGGGGAGATTTTACATAAGATAGATCAAAATGTTTCTCTTAATGTTGGTGAAAAGGTTATAGGCAAAATAAATTGGGAAAGAAGATATAGGATGATGCGATTACATACCGCCTCGCATATAATTGCTGCATTAGCTTATAATAGATTCGGAGCTTTAATAACTGGAGGGCATATAAGTCCAGAACAAGCTAAGGACGATTTCAATGTTGAAAATAAGGAAGCTCTTATTGAGTTAATAAATGAAGCTAATGAAATAGCCAAAAAAGGAATAGAACTGAAGATCTATTTTTTACCTAGAGATGAGGCTTTAATGATACCAGCGATTGTAAAACTAGCTGGAAGAAATCCGCCACAAATTCCAATATGGCGTATTGTAGAGATTCCTGGAATAGATATACAAGCTGATGGGGGACCTCACGTAAACAATACCAAGGAAATAGGAGAAATAGTACTACTCAAGATTGAAAATAAGGGAAAAGGGAGAAAGCGAGTCTACTATACTGTCAAACCATAGGGAATTTATTTATTAGTTTGAAAAGAATAACTATTTTTATGTCATTAATTATCAGGCTTGCTAAGTTTGCCGTAGTTGGTGGATTAGGGACGATTGTAAATGAGGCAATTTATGTACTTGCTTCTAAAGCTATACCAATTGGAGTATCTTTAGCCATAGCAATTGAGATTTCACTTATCTTCAATTTCGTTTTAAACGACATATGGACATTTAAAGATAAGAGGAGTAATTCATACCTTAATCGTTTATTAAAATTCCATGGCTCTTCCTACCTCGGAAATATAGTCCAATACGTCGTCGCATTAATTTTATTAATATATTTGTTACACGTTACCTCCATCTCCCAAGCGGTATTTATATTGTTCTTTAGTAAACTTACCACCTCGACATTCCTCTTAGTTTTAACAAATTTCATTGGTATCGTGTCAGGATTTCTAGTAAGATTTATAACTAGCCTAAAGTACGTGTGGACTTAACTCCTTTTTCGGATATAATTTCATTTATGATATGAATTAATTCCATAACATCATCCTTTAAACCTATCCTTGCATGAGTATGCCTTAACCCTAAAAAGTTACTAGCATCCCTAATATAGCATTTGCATCTTCTAATTAGTTCATCATTAATTAAGCTAGAGGGAATCTCAAATTCCACCAAGAAAAATGGCGCATGGGATTTGTACATTTTGAACAACTTCTTCATATTTTCTAATTTATCATAAATTTCCTTCACTTTACTTCTACTAATCGCAAAGAAAGACCTCACTTCCTTAGGATTTAAGTTAGATATAACATAATAGGTTATGGAGTTAATTCGCCAAATTGGAGCAAGTCTTTCCAATTCCTTACTCTTATGTCCTATTGAAAAACCGAATCTTAAACCCGGAATTGCAAGACTCTTCGTAAATGAGTTTATAATCGTTAAATTAGAGAATTCATTAACTAGTCTAGACGCACTTTCCGCCAAGCTTATATCGATAAACGATTCATCTAAAACAAGTTCGTTGTTCTTATCTTTAAGAAAGTTCTCAATTTCATGCAATTTGATAACGGATCCAGTAGGATTATTTGGATTGCTAGTTATTATTCGACCTGGCCTTAATTTGAAAACAAATTCGTCTTCATGCTCCTCAGCAAAATAATAGCTACGAAATTTATATTCACTATAATTTGGCTGTGGAACAGTAAAGTTCTCATCAAGCAGATTAATAATCTCGGAAGCACCATTAAATATCCCTACTAAATCTTCATTGACTCCGTAAATTTCCCCAATTACACTTTTTATCTCTCTAAGACTTTGAGGAGGATAATACGTGTATATTTTAAGCTTAACAGCTTCATTGATCAATTCTTCAACGAACTTAGGAACACCTAATGGATTAAGATTTACACTATAATCTTTGATGTCTAAAGCAGGTTTCCCATTTCTCCATGGATATCCTCCATGTTTCATAGTTCTCTCTCTTCAAAATACGCCGTAATTACATTCTTTTCGGCTCTCCTTATAATCTCACTTAGGCTTGATGGACTAATGTTGAGCTTTTTAGCTAAGTCTTTCAATCCTATTCTTCTAGGATAGTCGAAAAATCCAGCTTCTAATGCTATTCTTAATATTTGTTCCTGCCGTGCAGTTATTGCGTCCTTCTTTTCAGCTTTCACAACTTTTAAAACTCTAACCTCTTTTGTAATGCTTATTAACGAATTAAGTAAATCCCTCAGCTCCGTGTAACCATTTAATATCAAAGTCCATAAGATTCCGTCATCTGTTAATGCACCGTTCATTATAATATATTGAGACAAGATCTTAATGAATTCAGTTGATATGTAATTTGTACAAATAAATTTATACTTGGAAACCTTGATAGGTTCTTCACAAACTTGCTTAGCGTTATTCTCGTCCCCGCGTACTTCAATTAGTAGCTTGCCTTTCTCTCCATCAACCCTTATATCGAGAATGTTAACTGTAACCTTATTAGCAATAACTTCTGGAAACTGAAGTAAATTAGGAGTTTTTATTACGACGTATAACAGCATTACATAATTACCTCTAAACTTATACTACTTAAACTTATCTACTAACAATTAAATTCAGCACTCAAGACCTTCATTCACCTTTCATAAACTACGAGGCTCATCATCAAGAGAACTATTACCTTACAAATAATTCAAGTCATGCAAAAAGAGGATAAGTATTAAAAATATTGTATGCGGCCGCCGGGATTTGAACCCGGGACCTCCTGCGTGGCAGGCAGGCGTCCTAATCCAGGCTAGACTACGGCCGCACTGTTTAATAATGAGAGTAGGAAGGTATTTATTTTTTTCCTTTTGGTAATCAGCTTCTCATTACTTTTAATCTAAGTTATTTGGGTAGAGGGTTAGCAAAAGTATACGCTATTAAGTAAGCTCACTGTAAGTTAGTAATATTAGAGGATAATAGAAAAATATATAAAAGGAACTTTGAATCAATATAAATTTTATATCCAAAAAAGTAAGGAAGAACAAAATAGAAGTTAGCTTGAAGGTAGCCGGGCAGGGATTCGAACCCTGGTCCCAGGGGCCAAAGCCCTGGATCCTTGACCACTAGACTACCCGGCTAATTTTATACTACTCCGACTTCTCATTTAAGCTTAACGCTTAATTTATACTGACCTCTCCCATTTTTAGATAAATAATGAGTAACATGGGAGAAAGATTTATAAGGAAAGAAATAGAAAAGTTTAAAAGGTTTACTATTCGTGGCACTATATAATTGGGGTGTTGTGTTTGTCTGAAGAAAATAAATCCGTATCTACTCCTTGCCCTCCTGATAAGATTATATTCGATGCGGAGAGGGGGGAGTATATATGCTCTGAAACTGGAGAAGTTTTAGAAGATAAAATTATAGATCAAGGACCAGAATGGAGGGCGTTCACTCCGGAAGAGAAGGAAAAGAGAAGCAGAGTTGGAGGGCCTTTAAATAATACCATCCATGATAGGGGTTTATCCACTCTTATAGACTGGAAAGATAAAGACGCCATGGGAAGAACATTAGACCCCAAGAGAAGACTCGAGGCATTAAGATGGAGAAAGTGGCAGATAAGGGCTAGAATACAGAGTTCTATAGATAGAAACTTAGCGCAAGCTATGAATGAACTAGAAAGAATAGGAAATTTACTAAACTTGCCGAAATCAGTTAAGGACGAAGCTGCATTAATCTACAGAAAAGCAGTAGAGAAAGGGTTAGTAAGAGGAAGAAGTATAGAAAGCGTTGTAGCAGCTGCTATTTACGCAGCATGTAGAAGGATGAAGTTAGCTAGAACTTTAGATGAGATAGCGCAATATACTAAAGCTAATAGGAAGGAGGTAGCTAGATGCTATAGATTATTACTTAGGGAACTGGATGTCAGTGTGCCAGTAAGTGATCCAAAGGATTATGTAACTAGAATAGCTAACTTATTAGGTCTAAGCGGAGCTGTTATGAAAACAGCGGCCGAAATTATAGACAAGGCGAAAGGTTCTGGCTTAACTGCTGGTAAAGATCCAGCTGGTTTAGCTGCAGCCGCTATTTATATAGCGTCATTATTACATGATGAAAGAAGAACACAAAAAGAAATAGCTCAAGTCGCGGGCGTTACGGAAGTTACTGTAAGAAATAGGTATAAAGAACTAACGCAAGAGCTAAAAATCTCAATACCTACTCAATAACTAGAATATTAGCTTCCGCATATCCCATTTTTATTAAAATTTCCCTAACTTTTTCTTTATGATCTCCTTGAATTAGAATTTTACCATCTTTTACTGTACCTCCAGCTGCTAATTTGGACTTAAGTTCAGAAGCTATTTTCTTAAGTTCAGTATCATTACCTCCTAATCCTTCTATTATTGTGACTTCTTTTCCGTATCTCCTTTTTTCGACTTTTATTTTAATAAATTGTTCTTCTTTTGAAAGCTGTTCACATATGTCTGGTGGAAGACCACCACACAGATTTTCTGCCATTCTCAGAAATTATCTTTATAAACACTCCCCTTTTAATCTTTCTATCGCTTTTTGTCAGATAACCTTATAAATGTTACCGTTAAGTAATTGTTACTATGGCAGTCTATAGATGTGGGAAATGCTGGAAGACATTTACAGATGAACAATTAAAAGTACTACCAGGGATTAGATGTCCATACTGCGGTTACAAAATAATATTTATGGTTAGAAAGCCTACTATAAAAATAGTTAAAGCGATCTAAATTTATAAACCGTTGCTGCAGTTTCTAGAATTATCCTAGAGGCTAGTACGCTAGTTATTCCTGAGGTGTCATAAGAAGGAGAAACTTCCACAACATCAAATCCTATAACTCTTTTATCTGCAATTAAGTTGATTATATCCAATAAAGTAGATGGGTCTAATCCATCTGGCTCTGGTGTTGCAACGCCAGGAGCATAAGCTGGATCTATCCCATCCATATCAACTGAAATATAAAGCGATTTACATTCTTGTGTTGAGGTAATTATTCTTCTTGCGGTCTCTTTAATCCCTAAAAGTTTAACTTGCTGAGGTGTAAAAAACAATATCCCCCTTTGTCTAGCATATTCTATTTCCTCCTTACTAACTGCTCTAGTCCCCACTTCAATAATTTTGACTCCATATTCAGATATCCTTCTCATGACACAAGCGTGATCATATCTATATCCCATGTATTCATCTCTTAAATCTAAATGCGCATCGAAACTAACTAAACATAATCCTTCTTTTTTCATTCCTTTTATTACTCCCGCGGTTATTGTGTGTTCTCCCCCTATAGAAATAGTGATCTTCCCGTTTTCTTGAAAATAATTTATCACACTTGATATCCTACTTAAATTCTCTTCAACATTTGAAGGATGTAGAATTATATCACCAACATCATTAAATCCTATTTCTCCCATATCCACATCATTCCTTATTGAATAAAATTCAATATATTGAGCTGCTTCTCTTATTGAAGATGGGGCAAATCTACTACCCGGCCTATAACTACTCGTAATGTCCATGGGTATACCAATTATTACAAATGGGGATTTTTCCTTGTTAAATCCGGCAAATTTCCTACTATTCTCATTTAAATAAAGTAATCTTCCGTCGCTCACTCGCTAATTTTGGTCATAGAACTTTATAAACTTGTTGTAATGTTAGAGAGTTGTGAGTGAAGTAATAGATAAAGTGATGGACTTAGCTAAAAGAAGAGGAATATTTTGGTCTTCATATGAAATTTATGGAGGAGTAGCAGGATTCTACGATATAGGACCTATAGGTGTAAAGATTAAAAATAGAATAATAGAGTTATGGCGAAAATATTTCGTGAAGGATAATAGTGACTTTGTAGTAGAAATAGAAAGTCCGATGATAGGACCCGCTAAAGTATTTGAAGCTAGCGGGCATGTGGAAAGTTTTACAGATCCCATAGTTGAGTGTAACAATTGTAAAAGAATATATAGGGCTGATCATTTAATTGAAGACGTATTAAAGAAAAGTGTAGAGGGTCTTAAGCCAGAAGAACTAACGAGGATAATAAGAGAGAACAACGTTAGATGCCAATATTGTGGAGGAGAGTTAGGAGAAGTAAGATTATTTAATTTACTTTTCACAACTAATATAGGTCCTTATACTGGTAATTTAGGTTATATTAGACCAGAAACAGCTCAAGGAATGTTCACTTCATTTAAACGTGTATATGAGACTACTAGACAAAAGCTACCTATTGGAATAGCTCAGATAGGAAGAGTGGGTAGAAACGAGATCTCACCTAGACAAGGGTTAATAAGAATGAGGGAGTTCACTATAATGGAGATTGAGTTTTTTATGGATCCAGAGGATAATAATATTGAAAACATACCATTACATAGATTTAAGGATAGTAAGCTTAAAATTTTGACCGCGAGCGAGAAAGAAAAAGGTGGTAAACCGCAAGAGTTTAGTTTAGAAGAGAGCGTAAGAGAGAAGATTATTATCCAACCTTGGATGGCATATTGGATGGTTGTGGCGTCGAGTTTTGTCAAGGCACTAGGTATTAATGAATTTTATTTTGAAGAGAAGCTACCTTATGAAAGAGCTCATTATTCTAAACAGACTTTCGACCAAATAGCTGTAATTAATGATATTAAGGTTGAGATCTCTGGGCATGCATATAGAGGAGATTACGATTTGTCAAGACATATGAAATATAGCGGACAAGATTTAACTATTTTTAGAAAATATAAAGAACCTAAATTGATTAAAAATAAGACTGTTATAGTTAATAATACTAAATTAAAGGATAAGGAGCTAAGGAAAAAAGTTATGGAGCTATTAAATGGGAAATCGGCTGAGGAAGTTGAGCAAATGATTAGGAACAACATGATGATAGATGATAGACCTTTAGGGGAGTTCGTAAGTATTGTTGAGAGAGAAGAGAAAGTTCATGGTGAGCATTTTATACCACACGTGGTAGAGCCTTCATTTGGAGTTGAGAGAACGTTATTCCTAACTATATTGAGCGCATATAGGGAAAAGGAGGGAAGAGTTTTACTATCCTTACCTAGACATCTAGCTCCTTATGATATTGCAGTTTTCCCACTTCTGGAGAGGGAGGAATTAATTAGAAAGTCAAAGGAAATACGAGAAAGTCTTTCCGAAAGATACGAAGTATTGTACGACGATTCTGGAAGCATTGGAAGAAGGTATGCTAGAGCTGACGAGATCGGCGTACCTTTTGCTATTACAGTTGATCCTCAGACATTAGTAGATAACAGCGTAACAATAAGGGATAGAGATAGTTGGAAGCAAGTTAGAGTTAAAATAGATGATCTTAAGATTTCACTGGAAAAGTTATTTAGAGGAGAAGCTTTTAATAAGATTGGAATTGAGGTGAATGATAATAATGAGTAGTAACGGGAACGAAAAGGAAGAGGAGAAAAAGGTTGATATCAAAACACTTGTTAGCATTATACCCCCAGCTTCAGCGTTAAAGGGGAATAAGGCTCCACCGAAAGAGAAAAGAATCAAGATAAGAAAGAGAAATGATGTTGATAAAGGGTTTGCGATAATTTCATCTAAACTAGCTAAAGATCTAGGTATTACTAATGATCTTGAAATATCAGTCAAAGGGAAAAGAATCAAATTAAAAGCCATATTGCAGGAGGGAATTCCTGAATTAGAGGTCTGGGCTAGTCCCCAAGATCTTGTCACATTAGGTATAGAGGATAATAGTACGGTAACTGTGAGGGCTTATAAATGAATGAGAGTGATATTGCAATAAGTAGAGTATTATTTGATTTTGAAGCAATAATAAATGATCATACTGAATACTTGAACGAACTAGAGAATTTAGTGGCTTTCCCAGAGCCTGACATAGGAAAAGCTAGTAGACTTGTTAGAAGAATGAGAAGAGTCAGAAAAGAACTCCTCCAAGGATTAGAAGTTATTATGCAAAATATAGATAAAACAAGTGATACCAAGATTAGAGAGGAGGCACTTGGTTTAGTTAATTATTTGATAATAGTGGGATTAAAGGATGAAAAAGAACTTCTAAATAACCTAAATAATTATTTAAAAGGTAAGGGAGTAAATATGGAAATAGATAAGGATTTGGAGCAAATAGACAAGATTATAAATAACATGTCACATCTTAATTTTTAAACTTTAATGACTGTTTTAAATCACAATGAGCGAGGGAATTGCTACACTGGCAATTGAAGAGCAGTTACAACAGATTTCGTTAAAACTATTGGATGAAATTAGAGTTTTATATGAATTTCTATCTAATAGCAATAGTGGAAATGTAAATGCTATGCAAATTTATTCTAAAGTAAATGGTATAAAAAACGATATAGAGGTTAGCAAATACAGGCTCGGTGAGTATATTTTCAAAATTAGAGAAGGCTTATTAGATAAGGATTTATATATAGAAATATTAAATAATTTAGAGAAGATTGCACAAAACTTAGACGCTGCAACGTACAGGCTAAGTGTTATGATTTCTAGGCAAATGAACATCGATGATGTAATAAATAGACTACTTATAGTTATCTGCGAAAAAATAATCACATCCATTACTTACTTTATAGAGGCATTAAGATTATTATCTATAAATTCTAAGAATTCCTATGAAAATGCTCGTAACATAATAAAATTGGAACAAGAAATAGATGAACTATACAGAAGTCTAGAGTTAACGCTATTTGAAAAGAAGCTTGTTGACTTCTCCTATATAATGTTGTTAAAAGATATAGCTGATAGATTGGAAGATAGTGAAGATTTACTAAAGAGTTCTGCTGACAATATAACTTATATCGCGTATGAGAGGATGTAAATGGTAAAAGCTTTATTGGTAGGATCTAAGGTATTAATTCCAAATGTAGATGAGTCAAGATATATTTATTCAAACGGCTTCTATGGAAAGCCAATAGGAATTTCTAAGCCTAAAGGCCCTAAAGATATAATTAGACCTTTAGAATTATCACTAATTGAAAGTGTCTATCTAGCTAAAAAAGGTTTAATTAAAGTTACAGACAAAAACGGCGAAGTTCTTGAATATGAGAAATTATATGAATATAGTTCTAAGGTTATAAATAAATTTGATATTATTTACAAAGTTTACGAAGACTTAAGAGAAAAAGGATTCATAGTTAGATCTGGAGTAAAGTACGGGGCGGATTTTGCAGTTTACACGTTAGGACCAGGATTAGAACACGCTCCTTATGTGGTTATTGCAGTGGATATCGATGAGGAGATTACTCCTCATGAGTTATTGAGTTTTGGGAGAGTCTCGCACAGTACAAGAAAAAGATTAGTATTAGCTCTAGTAGATCGTAAAAGTGAAAGTGTAAGATACATAATGTTTAAATGGGTAAAAATGTAAGTTTAATATGATTGTCTAAAAGTTTGGGGGTTTAAGTAATTTGAAGAATGGAAATAGAGGCTTTGAAAGACAGCCCTCGTTTACTGATGAACAAAAACCAATGCCTTTAGGAGATAAATGTAATTACCTATGTCCATATTTCAGATGTAATAAGAGAGCATTATTAATACAAGTAAAATATGCAAAGGGCAACCCATACAAAGTCGGCTATTGCAGATGGGTGGGAGATGTATGTATAACTGGGGAATGCCAATACGCTTATTGTGAGAAGAGAGCATTATTGCCCGGTAATAAATGTGCGTTTGCCATAAATAAGAAGAGTGAGAAGGATAACGAGATTGAAAAAGAACTTGAAAAAGAAGATTACGACGATAAAATGAAGGAGATAATATCAAAGAAATTTGGCAAAAAAGGATTAGATGTGCTATAATCCTATTTTTATCGCAAAAGATAAGAAATTACATTTATTTTATCCTATCCTTTCCATCTCCTATATATATCATGCTTTATTCCCAATAAATCTAAAGCCTTTCCAACCACGAAGTTAATCATGTCATCAATGCTTTTTGGTAAAATGTAGAAAGCAGGAGAAGCTGGCATTATGAGAACGCCTAATCTAGCTAACTTTAAGGAATTTTCGAGTTCTATTGCCCCTAATGGGGTTTCTCTAATTACTAAAACTAACTTCCTATTCGTTCTGATAAAATTCAATGCCGTTCTGGATAGAAGATTCGATCCAATCCCATTTGCAATTTCTGCAAGTGTTTTTATACTACATGGGATGATAACCATGCCTTTTGAAGTTATGGAAAAACTTGAACTAGAGGGTGCAGCTTCGATTTGAGATTGAGTATAGATATAAGAAGAATACTTTTTCAGCTCTTCAACTAAATTTATACCTAGCTCTCTTTGTGCTACTTTTTCTGCACTCCTAGAAATTATAATATGCGTCTCGTAACCAAGTTCTTTTAAAAATTGGACAGTCCTAATACCATATATTGTTCCACTTGCACCGCTTATTCCTATAATAACCCTCTTTGTTTTTTCCCTCCCGCTCTTTGTTCCTGCTTCTTCAACCAATCCGCCAACCATTGTTGATAACACCTATTACTACAAAAAACCCACGGTTTATTATTACAACATGTTTTAACTACTATTGGATTTTCTTTTATGATGATACCACACCAACTGCACTTCAACGTAATCGTATTAGTATTTAATTGTAGCGGCATATCTATCACTTGTAGTTGTTATAAAAAAACCTTGTCTACGTGTATAGTTATAAAAGTTAATTTATAAGCGAGTTATATCATTTTAGATTATGGAAGTTAAAATTAAACAAGTAGACGAAGTTAAGATAAGTAGGTACATAATTAAAGAAACAATGGAAGATTGGTACCAATTTGTAGAGTCAGATGTGGTAATAGTAGGAGCAGGGCCATCTGGATTGTCTGCAGCTTATTACCTAGCTAAAGCTGGACTAAGAACACTAGTATTTGAGAGAAGGTTAAGTTTTGGTGGAGGAATTGGTGGAGGAGCGATGCTTTTCCATAAGTTAATAATAGAGAAACCAGCAGACGAAATCTTAAGAGAAATTAATGTAAGATTGAAGGAAGTAGAGGAAGGAGTATATGTTGTGGATTCGGCTGAATTTATGGCTAAACTAGCCACTGCTGCAATTGATGCAGGAGCTAAAATAATTCATGGAGTTACAGTAGATGATGTAATATTTAGAGAGAATCCTTTACGAGTAGCTGGAGTAGCGGTGGAGTGGACAGCAACTCAAATGGCAAGTCTTCATGTAGATCCAATATTTATTTCCGCTAAAGCTGTAGTTGATGCAACTGGTCATGATGCTGAAGTAATTTCTGTTGCTGCGAGAAAAATACCTGAATTAGGAATAGTTATACCTGGCGAAAAGTCAGCGTATAGTGAGAGAGCCGAGGAACTAACAGTTATCAATACTGGAAAAGTAGCTGAAGGTTTGTATGCGGCCGGTATGGCGGTCACTGAGGTTAAAGGATTACCTAGAATGGGGCCAATATTTGGAGCTATGGTACTTTCTGGGAAGGCTGTAGCTGAGGCAATAATTAAGGATCTTCTAAAAAGTGAAATAAGAGCTTAGCGATAACGTTTAAAACAGTAAACCTTAAATTGATACGTATTTTTAAAAATGGTGAAACAGAATGGAGTCTCAAGCTAAAGTGAAGATCTCAGATAAGGCAGAAGGAATTATAGAAAGGGATATACAAAACGCTGTTGTAGGAAGACGTGAAATATCATTAAAAGTTTATCATATGGGTAGTGGAACCCCATCTAGGAAGGACATAATAAAAGCGATAGTTCAAGCTTTTGGTTCCCAAGAAAACCTAGTAGTAGTTAGAAAGATATCTACAAGCTATGGAGCTGGTATAAGTAACGTAAAATTACATATTTATAAATCACGTGAGATACTAGAGAAAATCGAGCCAAAATATTTATTAGATAGAGATGCCGGAACTAAACAAAAGAAAGGAGGAAGCAAAGGTGGCCAAGGAGCAAAAGGTTAAAGCAATAGTAAGAACTTATTATGTAATAGAAGGGAATAAGATTAAGCTAAAAAATAAGAAATGCCCTAGGTGCGGAAGCATAATGGCTCATCACTTAAAACCAAATGAGAGATGGTCTTGTGGAAAGTGTGGTTACACTGAGTTTATAGGCACTTCAAAGAAAAGATAAAATATGTTAGTTTTGGGTATTGAGTCTACCGCCCATACTTTTGGAGTAGGAATAGTAAAAGATCAACCACCTTATATACTGGCAAATGAAAGGGATACTTTTGTTCCCAAAGAAGGTGGTATGAAGCCTGGAGATCTATTAAAGCATCATGCTGAAGTCTCAGGAACAGTATTGAGAAGAGCTCTAGAGAAAGCTAACATTAGCATAAATGACATTAACTATATAGCAGTAGCTTTAGGGCCGGGTATAGGACCGGCATTAAGAGTTGGAGCTACCCTAGCAAGAGCGTTATCACTAAAGTATAATAAGAGATTGGTTCCAGTAAATCACGGCATAGGACACATTGAAATAGGGTATTTAACAACTGAGGCTAAAGACCCCTTAATCTTATACCTTTCAGGTGGAAATACAATAATAACTACATTCTACAAAGGGAGGTTTAGAATTTTCGGAGAAACATTAGATATCGCATTAGGAAACATGATGGATGTATTTGTGAGAGAGGTTAAGTTAGCACCACCATACATTATTAACGGAAAACATGTAATTGACATTTGCGCAGAAAAAGGAAGTAAACTAATCAAATTACCTTACATTGTTAAAGGTCAAGATATGTCATTTTCTGGACTACTTACAGCAGCGTTAAGATTAGTTGGTAAGGAAAAGTTAGAAGATATCTGCTACTCAATAAGGGAAATAGCATTTGATATGTTATTGGAGGCTACAGAGAGAGCATTAGCCCTTACCTCAAAGAAGGAATTAATGATAGTTGGAGGAGTAGCTGCAAGTGTGAGTTTGAGAAAAAAGTTGGAAGAGCTGGGAAAGGAGTGGGATGTACAAATTAAAATAGTACCGCCAGAATTTGCAGGAGATAATGGGGCTATGATAGCCTATGCCGGTATGTTAGCTGCATCAAAAGGCGTATTTATTGACATTGACAAATCATACATAAAACCTAGATGGAGAATAGACGAGGTAGATATTCCTTGGAGAAATTAAGGTTAATTAAGCGTGGTGCGGAATCTAACATATATGAAGGATATTTTTTAGGTATGCATGCAATATTTAAACAAAGAATTAAGAAAAGTTATAGAAATGCAGAACTAGATCACAAACTCAACTATGAAAGGACGATATTAGAGGCTAAGATAATTTATACTGCATTGAAAAATGATATAAATGTACCTGCAGTACTTTTTATAGATCCAAATAATTATTTATTAGTAATTGAATATATAGAGGGGGAGATAGTTAAAGATCTAATAAACGCAAATAATTCTGCCCAATCTTTATCGAAAATAGGGAAAAGAATTGGGGAACTTACGGGGAAGCTACATAGTATAGGAATAGCTCACGGTGATCTAACAACTAACAATCTCATTTTAAGTTCTGTAAATAATGATATTTTCATAATAGATTTTGGTTTATCAAGGAGAACTCAAGATGAAGAGGATCTTGCGACGGATTTACATGTGTTTCTAAGATCTCTAGAAAGTATACATTCTGACTTTAAGGATATAATCTACAACGCGTTTATAGAGGGTTACAGAACAATCATGGGTGGAAAGACTGATGAAATATTAGAGCTAGTAAAGGATATTAGGATGAGGGGAAGATATGTTGAGGAGAGACGTAAGAATAGGAGTGGTAACTAGTAACGAGAATAAGTTTATGGAATTGAAAGAAATTGCCAAAAATTTTAATATAGAATTAGAACATCTAAGGGGAGAAAAAATGGAAATACAAAGCGACAATTTAGAGGAAATATCTAAAACAGCTGCATATTTTGCATATTTGACCTTCAGAAGACCATTAATAGTAGATGATAGCGGATTATTTATAGAAATCTTACAGAATTTCCCTGGCCCTTACACGAATTTTGTCAAGAACACAATTGGCCTTAAGGGTATACTAAAATTGCTCGAAGGTGTAAGAGATAGGTCAGCATATTTTATGACTGTACTAACATTTACTGATGGAAAAATAATCAAAACATTTAACGGGATAGTAAAGGGAGTTATTTCTGAAGAGATAAGGGGTAATGCAGGTTTTGGATTTGACCCTATATTTATCCCAGAGGGAGAAAAGAGAACTTTCGCAGAAATGTCGTTAGAAGAGAAGAATAGATACTCTCATAGGGCAAGAGCATTTGCTAAATTTGCTGAATTCTTAACGAGCTATCTTGAAAAAGTACAAAATGAGCAGTTCTTGAAATAAACTATTTATACCTTAAAGTTTCTTTTATACTTTCTTCATTTAGATCTTCATAATATTTCTTGTAATATTCATTAATATATTTTAAATCATCTTCAGTAAGAATTGGCAAATTTTCCACTTTTACATATTCTTCTAATTCGTTTACCGAAGTTATATTAGGAACCACTGAGGATACATTCTTATTGGAGAGAATAAATTTCAGTGCCAATTCAGATAATTTCGTTCCTTTAGAATTAGCAAATTCCTTTAATTTTAAGCTTCTCCTAATTCCTTCATTTAGCCATCTGCTATCCTTTAATGATCTGTGCAATTTAGGATCAGAAATCAATGGCCATTTGTCTTCAATTAAGACATCAGAAGCATAAGGTACCCTTATTATATGTCCTATTTTCTCATACTTTAAGAATTTGTTGCCTGGCCTTTGCTCAATAATATTATATATGTATTCTAAGCTTTCGTATCCCATATTTATGGCTTCAATACCCTCTTCTTCCCAACCTAGCGTGGGCCCTAATGCAACACCATACATTCCTATTATCCCATCTTTCTTTAATGATCTAAGAAAAGATAAGATCTCTGTGTTTTTAATAACATTAATTTTAGGATTATGAATCATAAGTATGTCAATATAATCTGTTCTTAATCTTTCTAGGGACTTCTTCAGAGCAAATTCAAGATAGGGTATATCAAATCTTTGTCTTACCTTACCGCCTTCTTTATGATAAAAATCATATCCTATCTTAGTTAATATCACTATATTATCTCTCTTAGTCTCTAAAACTTTTGCAATAATCTCTTCACCCTTACCTTCTCCGTAAGTATCTGCAGTATCGTAAAAGTTAATTCCAAGTTCATACGCTTTTCGTAATATATCCTCTGCCTTATTTGTGTCCGCACCCCACCAATCGGTAACTAAGCTCCATACTCCAATTCCTATTTCAGATATTGTAATGTTAGTATCACCTATGCGTCTGTAGAGCATGTAATATCAACCATTATTATCATTGCATTTTAAATAATAAAAATAAAGGTGGTAGTGATGCGAGTTAAGGTAAACGAAAAGCAATTTGACACGATTATTGATAAACTTAAACTAATGGTCTACGAGTATAACACAAAGATAAAGGAATACGGTGTCTACTTAAAGCCTTATCATATTGTTTACAAAAATGGTAAGAGATATATCTATATTGGAAAATATTGGTATAAGCTAGAGAAAATTGGGGGAAAGTTAAAATGGATATATCTTGGCAAAAACAAGCCTATAGATAGTATGCCAAATCCCCCGCAGATACCAGAATCAACTATAATAAAAGAAGATAACGAATACATAGTAGATGAGAAAATATTATATGATCTCGAATGATAACATCTTCTTGATCTCTTCCTCCTTTAATCTTAAGCTTTTTGCATTGGCTATACTTATTAGATCTTCTGTATCGAGACGTATTAGTTCTGCTAACGCTAATGCTAAGGCAGGATTAAATGGTGAACTCATAAATACTAGCTCTGAACTCTTCCTGGCGTTAACTCTAGCTATTCTATACAAGCTAGCTAGTGCCTCATAAGTACTATTTACGTTAAGCATCTTTGAGTACTGAGTTCGTCTTAAAATGTCAAGTATTTCAGTATCACTTGTAGAAGAAGAGAGGTCTTTAAGTATCTCGGTACCGATTTTACAGACAGTATTCTCTACTGTTTTATGTTTGATCGCCAACGATATTGAGTAGTAATCCTTATAATAGCATATTATGTTTTCAGCAAGACTTTTCCAATCACCCTTAAAACCTTCTATAATTTCTGATAGTTTCTTTATGAAATAGATATCAAGCAACGAAAGAAGATAAGATACATTTTTTCCTTGTGCATCCTTGATAGCAAATGAAAGTGCATTAGCGTATATATTTCCCTTGAAACTGTTCATTAATTCCTCAAGTGTAGATGGTATTTGATCAAAGTATTTTCTGAAAAATCTTATTTTATTACCATTTGCATTACCAATGCCGTTAACTATGCTAACTATTATATTTTTCAATTCATCTAATGATAACATGTAAATATATAAATCAACTATATTATATGTTACTCTGAATATTGAAAAATAATTTCTTATCTTTTCTAATAGTGTAAGAGATCTAGCCTTAAGCATGAATTCAAAATCTTCTAAACTAGCCGGTTGTTCCTCAATTATTCCTCTTTCTTTAAGCAGTGAGGCAACGTTATTCCAACTTTCGCTACTTATTAATTCGTTAACTAAACCTTTTGTTAATAATGAGACCTTTTGTGTTCTAGAGATTGAATGTATAAAAGAGTAAATCGCATAACTCATTTAAAGACACCTAATAGTTGCCTTATAACCTCATTTACAACTTTATCAATATTCTTCTCTGCCTCCTTTCTTATTTCATCCAATTTGTTTTCTCGCTCAGAAATGTATTTATTTCTTATTTCATCCAATTGTCTTTTTTTCTCTTCATCCAATAATTTTTGAATTTGCTCCAATGATTTCTCGGCAGTTATCCTTAATTCGGAAAGATAAGAGTCTGAAAGGGAAATTAATCTTTTACTATCATCTGCTATCTCTCTTTTTATTCTCTTAATTTCATCCTCAAACTCTATTATTGCCTTGGAGTACGCGTTAAACTTAACTTCACTCATCAAATATACTCCACTAACAGTACCTTATATTGATTTCCTTCCCCTAATAATATAACCCGTATGCATAATACCTATATTTCTGGGCCTTACAGCGTTCTCTTTAACTTGATACTCTCTCAAAATAAGTTCTTCTACATGAATATCTATAATTCCAGAATTCTTCATTGCAAAGTATGTTTTCTCTATTTGATTTAACGTAGGAACGAATACAATTATTGTAGATGAAGGTTTTAGTGGTTCATAAAGCTTTGGTATAGCATTCCATGGATCAGGCATATCTAAAAAAATTGCATCTACATCCTTCTCATCTATACCTTCCCTTATGTCCTTCAGTTTGAACACTATCTTATCTTGAACACCTAACACGTTTGCATTAAATTTAGCTACTTTTTGCATATCTTCCCTTACATCATAAGTATAGATCTTAGCGTTTTCACTCAAACTTAAGGCTAATGAAATTGTTAGAAATCCAGATCCAGTTCCAGCCTCGATTATTGTCTTTACTTGATTCAGTGAAAAGGTAGTTAAGATATATCCTATATCTTTAGGATATAGAACTTGGGAAGGCCTCTTTAACCCTTTGGAATAGAGATCTTGTATAGTAGGTTTTAATAAATACGCTTTAATGCCAGTTTTCAAGACTAGTGAGGAACCATATTCAAGACCTATTAAATTGTCGTAAAATATTACTCCTTTGTCAGTCTCAAGCCGTTTACCTCTTTCCAGTTTGGAAATATAAACTCTTTTTGGGTCTATCCAAATTACTACCGGATCTCCTTCGCTTAATGGCATCATATAAAAGGAAAAATAGTGAGTTAAGTATCTTTCTACTTGATAAAAAATGCATCAGCTTTGGTGTCTTATATCATTTCATCAAAAATACCAGCCTTCATCATTTACTCTTCTGTAGTTATCCATAGTTCTTTCCGTATAAAATCACCTATTGCTGCTCTTATGACTTCACTTCTAGAACCATATCTACCTGTATTTACTAATTCGTCTATTGCTTCCAAAAACTGCTCTGGTAGTTTTACCGTTATTATTTTCATAGAAACTCAGATAGCATACTTAATTTTATAACATTTATAAGAGTTAGCCCGGTAATGTAGACCATAAATGATTAAAATATACTGTGCCAATGTCTATGAGATATTTGTGATTTGAAAACAGACCCGTTAATACATCATTATTCTTTATGATTAGGAGGATTGAGTCAGAAGTAATTATACCACTTCCAAATAGAGATTGAGCTCTTTTAACTTGAACAGATGCAATTTCTGGAAAATTTACGCTTTTATCCACTATTATTTTAGTTTCTGCCTTAAGCGAGTTGGCCTTTAATATATCTATAATGTCACTTCTCACAAACTCTTGATAGGATATTGCAACTAAATACATCTTGCTATAATCCTTTAGTAGCCTTAACGCACTATCCATAATGTTATCTCTTGGTATAACAACTATATTATATGCCATATTAGAAGAAAAAATAGTTGATATTGGTTCTATGAATTGTTTTTCGAACTCATCTAATTTCTCTTGAAAAGTGATTTTAATCTTATTCCATACATCCCTTAAAGGAATTGCTTCATAAACCGCAGGCCTTTTGTCTATTTTTATAACCCATCCTCTACCTTCAAGTTTAGATAAAATATTATATACTTTAGTGTATGGTAAGCTTAACTTATTTGAGACTTCTCTTGCGGTTGCTCTTCCATATATTAAGAGATATGAATATACCTTTAATTCCGATTTTGATATTCCAAAAACCGAGGCAAACTTCGATACTCTGCTGATTGTCTCTTCTAATAATTCAGATGACATCTATAATTTATTAGGAAGAATTGGAATTTAAAACATAGTGAGTAAGACATGGGTGGAGCTTCAAAGAAACCTATTTCCACAATGGAAAAGAGATTAAAGAAGGAAGCTGAAAAACAACAAAAAGCAGAAGAGAAGAAGAAAGGTCCATCAAAGACTGGAAAAGAGATAATTAGCAGGGCGGTAACTATAGATGAAGAAACTAAGAAGAGAGTCCTAGATGAAATAAAGAAAGAGAGTATTATAACCCCATATACCTTAGCAACAAAATCGGGAATAAGTATAAGTGTAGCTAGAAAGATACTAAAGGAATTAGAAAATCAGAATGTAGTTAAGTTATATTCTAAGAATAGAAGATTAGAAATATATGTTGCCGCTTCTTAAAATCTATTCCTCTTCTATTGTAGAAGCAGATCTCTTCTTTGCCTCTCCTTTAATCTTTTTTACACCTTTACAAAGACCATTTATAATTGGTTCTAGATAGGTTAATGATATCTGTTTTGATGATGATGTTAAGATTGAGCTTTCAACGAGCAATATACTATCATCTTCCTCAGCTTCTTTACTTATCAAATTATCTGGAGAGGTAATAAAAGTCGGTGAGTAGCCTACGATTTCTCCCTCTTCATCTTCTATACTTTCCCCCACTATCAAATAAGGTATTCCGTTCTCTACAGTCCTAGCAATTGCAAGATGTTTTATGACTTGCTGCTCTTTTCCTAAGGCTTTCATAGTGCCGATAACTATTTCTGAACCTCCCATAGCTAAGAGTCTACTGATCTCTGGCGAGAAAATATCGTCTTCAGCGATAATGCCATATTTTCTATCAAGAACTACATTAACTGGTTCCTTACCTGCAGATATACCCAGTCTTATATCCTTATCAGATAACACAGTTTTCCTATATTTTCCTATAATCTCCCCTTGTGGTGATATTATGAGTGAAGTTAAGAATATTTTAGGACCAGCTTGTTCCAAAATAGGGCCGACTATCACATGAACCTCCCCATCCATAGCTAGATTTATTAGAGCATCAGTATTATTGCCAGGAATTTTCTCTGCAAGATTTTTAATGAAACTCCTTAGCTTTTTATCGTTATCGTATATTTCAAACATGTTTCCAGAAGGGAACAGTGATGGAAGTATAACTAATTTCGCACCTTTATCTTTAGCTTGTCTTATTAGTTTTTTAGCTTTCTCTAGATTGTGTTTTCTTGATAATTCCTTAAGCCTTAAATGGATTAATGCTATAAGCATAAACTTTTTCACCAACCTTAACTAATTGTTTGTATTTCATTATATAATTCTTTTAAGAGTACTAAATAATCAACTTTACCCTCCTCTACCTCGTTCATCTTTTCGAGTAATTTCACAGTTCGTGTCTCAGATACTATTTGTTTATAATTTTCCATAAGGTACTCATTAACTGCAATACCTAATTTGGTTGGTATTATTTTCTTCAAATTTTTAGATTCTATAATGTATCTCCTTTTCTTTAACGTAGAGATTATAACTGCATACGTACTCGGTCTTCCGATCTGTTTACTTTTCATCTCACTTATTAACTCTCCTTCGGTATATAACTGTACATCACTCTTATTTAACGTACCTGTTACCTTACCAATAAGTTCTTTTCCTTTCATTTTTTCGTCAATAGGTTGATAAAGCTTAAATGTAGCATATATAGCATCTTGAAGCGCTTGTCTATACTCATCCCCTTCCTTTAGCCTATACCCAATAACAAGCTCCTTCGTACCCTCATCTAAGTCCAGTTCAGCATTATCATCAGTATACGCCCTTATTTTAATTATCTGTTTAGTTACTATTAATGGCGGCAGTTGACTAGTAATGAACCTTCTAAATATTAAATTATATACTCTAAAATGATTAAAAGTTAATTGTTTTGAGAGTTCCAAATCTCCTTGCTCTATTGACGCTTTTAACATCGTTTCATCTAAGGGTCTAGTGGGCCTGATAGCTTCATGTGCACCTCCTTCTCCCCAAGATCTTGGTCTAAATATCTTAGAAACATCAACCTGTTTGGACTTAAGATAACTTTCTGCTACACTTATACCAACATTAGATATCCTAGTACTGTCAGTTCTATGGTAAGTTATCAAACCTAGTTCGAAAAGGTCTTGAGCAATTCTCATGGTATCTGATGCAGGGATTCTTAAAAGATTAGCAGCATCGGATAGTAGCGTATCTGTAGTATATGGTGGTAAGGGACCAAACTCTTCTTCTTTTGTATTTATGTCAAATAGTTGTATAAATATCTGATTTTTCTTAGATAAACCATTCTTCTTTAAAGCTAATATACTAAAGGGAAAGATTGACTTATCTTCAGACTCTATAATAAGGTACTTTTTCTTACTTTCGTTATATTTTTGGTATCTATTGACTACCCAATCTAATACCGGAGTTTGAACTCTACCCGCACTCAGATTACGATTTTCTTTACATTCCGTTTCTTCCTTAGAAATAGATTTACAGTGTTGTTCCCAAAAGTCAGTTTGCAGTTTTCGTGATAATTTAAACCCAATCCATCTATCTTCAATCCTTCTTACAATTTGCGATTTAACTAAATTATCGTTAAATTCTCTTGGATTCTTTATTGCATTAAGTATTGCTCTTCTAGTAACCTCATGAAATTCCGCTCTCTTTATATTACTATTAAATGGTCGAATAGCCAAATATATATCCCAAGCAATTTTCTCTCCTTCAGTATCGGGATCGGTTCCTATAAGAACCTCATCAGCTTCAAGAGCTAATTTCCTCAATATATCTACTACTTCTGTCTTATCAGTAACTATTTTAGATCCACAAATAGGACATTTATTCTCGCTTAGATCCTTTACTATCTGATGACCCTTTTCGCATTTCTTTATAGTAGAATAAATTGGAACAAATTTACTATCTTCTACTAAGACTCCATATACATAATTGTCATTATGTCTTTTATTTTCATCCTCTGTTATTAGATCATAAATATGCCCCCCACTAGCAGCTACAATTAGGATCCTATCTCCAAGTACTGTCTCATAAACTCTGAGCTTACCATATGATCTTGTAGATGGTTTTGAAAAGAAGTTCGAAATAGTTTTAGCCTTGTTAGGAGATTCAACTATAAATAAAGTTGTCTTAACATTAAGAGCAGATGATTGTACACTTCCTTCTTTCTTCATTTTACTCAAATTCTCTCTTTCTTCAGCTATTTTAGTCAAAATACCATCTAAATTAACTTGTCCAAGCTTATCTGCATCGACATCTAACGGATACCATTTTACTTCATCCAAAATTAAATTTAGTTTTTTATTAAGCAACTCAAATAATTTAGAATTATCTATTAATAATACTGAAAGACCAGTAGTTAAATTAGCACCATAAAGCCTAGATGTTCTGCCACTAGCTTGAATATAAGTTAGATAGTCTGGCATTAGTATATAATCCCCTTCTATTACCAAATCTCCAACATCAGATATTTTTTTCAAAAACTCTTTATCTTTTAGATATTCATTCACTAAACTATACGCTTCCTTTAGCCTCTCATCATCTATCCTTCCTTCTCTTATATCCCTAGCTAACATCGATAAAGCTGCTGGGCTAATTCTTCTTAACTTCTTACGAATGTAACTAAGTAAACCCTTTATTTTGTCATCATTCTTAACTAAGTATGCTAAGCTTAGTAGTCTAGTTAACGCCAATGGATGCATATATTCACCAATTTTAAACTTAAATTTTGGAATACCTACGAAGACTGAATATTTTACCCTCCAAGGTAAGTCTATTCCCCTAACTAAAACTCCGTAATGAGTTGCTACGCCAACTAAAGTTCCTACCTCACCCCTCTCAAATTTCTCTAATTTTGAAATGGAAGATGACACAACAGATTCGGCATTTATCCCATGGTCTCTTAAATTTGAAGCTAAATACTCAGCATATTGAACACCTTTATCAATAGGCACAAAAACCAAAGTACCATCATTAAGCCTTTTAAGAACTCTAATAACGGTACCGAGCGTGCACTCATCAACATCCTGCTCCTTACAAGTTTGAGTCAGATCAATGTAGGAGTCATAAATATTCCTTAGATATATTACGGAACTCCCGGGCCTAAAGCCCATTAGTGATGAGAGAATTGGATTTCCTCTACTAATGGTTGCAGAGGAGAAAATTACTATCTTGTCCTTTAATTTATTTTCCCTAATTTCTTGAATTTTTCCGAATTTCTCTTCGTCTCCTATATTTTCTCTAAGTAGCTTCATAGTTGTTTGGATATCTTCATCAGTAAACCCTACCAGTCGAAGTATTGCCTTAGCACTCTTTCCAGATTTTAACGCAGCGTCTACATCATCCACAAAAATAAAGTCAAACTTTACATTTGACAATTCAGATAGATTCTGAATAACGTATCTACTGGTAGAAACAAATATGTCAAAATCCCCACTCTTAAGTTGCTCTAATACGTTCTCTGTCTGAGTAGAAGACTGCTTATTATAAAGTATTCTAGGTGAATACGAGTATGATTCAGAAAATTTCGCCAATTTATCTATCGTCTGTGATATTAAAGTTCTAGTTGGAAAAATAATGATTGATTTCTTATTATGAGTAGCATTGTATAGGGACATTATTAGACCAAAGGTTGTCTTACCTAGACCGGGAGGTGCTATTATTGCAAAGCTTTCTCCCCTTAAGAATCTTATTATCCATGACCTTTGAGGACCTATGGGTTTCGAGTTATTTAACAATTTACTGAATATTTCTTCGACTTTCTTATACTCTTCCAATATATCATATAAATGAGTAAGATTTTTCAGATTATTATTTTCATAAAGAATATTAATCAGGTCAGATAAATTGCTAAATTCTCTATCCTCCTTTAAGCACGATTCGCATACAGAACCACTAAATAGTCTCTGGGATGATATATTTCCTCCACAATTAGGACATGATCCAGTATATATTGAGGGAGGGACTTTCTCTATGCTCGTCAATCTCTCAATCTCGTATACTTTTAATGAGTAAGACTTATTTTAAACGTTTCGGAAAGATGAATAATATGTCCCAACAATTAAAATTGAGAGTGGTAGAAGCTAGACAAAGAGACGTCGGAAGGAAGGTTGCCAGAATAACTGATTACACTATGAGCAGATTAGGAATAGAGAACGGTGATTATATAGAGATTACTGGACCTTCAGGTTCTTCATTGGCACAAGCGTTAATAGGAGATGGAATAGCGGACAATGAGATAAGAATAGATGGTTACATTAGAAAATCCATAGGAGTGGGTATTGGAGATGAAGTTACAGTAAAGAAAGCACAAGTACAAGATGCTACCAAGGTAGTTCTGGCTCCAACACAACCTATTTCATTTAGCCAAAGTTTTGTAGAATATGTTAAAGACTGGTTAATGGATAAACCTCTAAGCAGAGGAGAAACGATTTCTGTTCCTACTTATGTTGGGTCCATAGATTTTGTAGTAGTTTCAACACAGCCCTCACTATCGGTAAGAGTTACCAGTAGAACCTCATTAGAGATAAGGCAAGAACCAGTAAAGGAAACTGCTGCAGTACCTAAGGTGACTTGGGAAGATATTGGTGACCTTGAAGATGTAAAGGAGAAAATAAGAGAAATAGTGGAACTTCCAATGAGACATCCAGAAGTTTTCCAGCATCTAGGAATAGAACCACCTAAAGGTGTATTACTGTACGGACCACCGGGAGTTGGAAAAACCTTATTGGCTAGGGCATTGGCTAATGAGATAGGTGCGTATTTCACTTCGATCAATGGACCAGAAATAATGAGTAAATTCTACGGGGAGAGTGAACAAAGACTAAGGGAAATCTTTGAGGAAGCAGAGAAAAACGCACCAGCAATAATATTCATTGATGAAATAGATGCGATTGCACCAAAGAGGGAAGAAGTTACTGGTGAGGTAGAAAAAAGAGTAGTAGCACAATTGTTGACTCTAATGGATGGAATTAAAGGAAGAGGAAAGGTAATAGTCATAGGAGCAACTAATAGACCAGATGCGGTAGATCCGGCATTAAGAAGACCAGGAAGATTTGATAGGGAAATAGAAATTAGACCACCTGACGCCAAAGCTAGAAAAGAGATTCTACAAGTACATACTAGAAATATGCCTCTAGCTGAAGATGTAGATTTAGATAAAATTTCCGAACAGACTCACGGCTACACTGGAGCTGATCTCGCAGCTCTAGCTAGAGAAGCAGCAATGAATGCCTTAAGAAGGTTCATTAATGAACGCAAAATCAATCTAGAACAAGAACAAATACCAGTAGATGTCTTAAAGGAATTAAAAGTAACGATGCAAGATTTCATTAACGCCATGAAGTTCATTCAACCAACACTCCTTAGAGAAGTATATGTAGAAGTTCCAAAAGTCAAATGGGAAGATATTGGAGGATTGGAAGAAGCTAAACAGCAACTAAGAGAGGCTGTAGAGTGGCCATTAAAATTCCCAGAAATGTTCGAAAAGCTTGGAATTAGACCACCTAAGGGTATATTGCTGTTTGGCCCACCAGGAACTGGAAAGACAATGCTGGCAAAGGCTGTGGCAACTGAGAGCGGAGCAAACTTCATAGCAGTTAGAGGACCAGAAATATTATCCAAATGGGTAGGTGAAAGTGAAAAAGCAGTTAGAGAAATATTTAGGAGGGCAAGACAAACGGCTCCTTGTGTAATATTCTTTGATGAAATAGATTCTATTGCACCTATGAGAGGCTTTACACACGATTCCGGTGTAACAGAAAGAATAGTAAATCAGTTACTATCAGAAATGGATGGAATCCAATCATTAAATAGAGTTGTAGTTATCGCTGCAACTAACAGACCAGATATTCTAGATCCAGCACTGTTAAGACCTGGTCGATTTGATAGATTAATATATGTTCCTCCACCTGACGAAAAGGCCAGAATAGAAATTCTTAAGATTTACACTAAAACACTACCTATTGATTCTAGTGTAAATCTAGAGGAGTTAGCAAAAAAACTTGAAGGATATACTGGAGCTGATATTGAGGCATTAGCTAGGGAAACCACAATGAAAGTATTAAGACAAAAGTACTATGAGTGTTTAAATAAAGCCAAAAAGGAATGTAAAGACCAAGAATGTAGTGATAAGACTATAAAGAATTGTATGAGCAATCTAGAAATAAAAATCACTATGCAAGATTTCCTAGATGCCATGAAGATTGTAACGCCTAGTCTCACTAAAGCTGATATTATGAGATATGAAAACATGGTGAAAGAAATAAAGAGATCGGTGATTGGATGAAACAATATAAGATTCTTTTAATAATTGCAGATGGCTTAGGAGACAGACCATTATCTAAACTAAATGGGTTAACTCCACTAGAAGCTGCCCATAAACCAGCCATAAGTGATTTACTTAAAAATTCAATGACTGGCTTGATGGATCCAATATCGCCTGGCGTAATTCCAGGAAGCGATACTTCACATCTATCAATATTTGGTCTAGATCCACACGTATATTATAGAGGAAGAGGAGCTTTCGAGGCATTGGGAGCTGGTGCTGTGCTAAATCATGGGGATGTTGCATTTAGAGGAAATTTCGCTACCGTGAACAATGATCTAGTAGTAGTTGATAGAAGAGCGGGTAGGAAGTTTGAAGAAGGAGAGGAGTTAGTAAAGGAATTAAATGAAAAAATTAAGGAGGTAAATGGCGTAAAGGTTAGATTTTATAAGGGAACAGAACATAGAATAGCAGTAGTATTATCCGGGAAAGGAATAAGTGATAAGGTTAGTGACACTGATCCTCACTATAATGGTTTGAAGGTTCTTGAAAGTAAACCATTAGAAGATTCTATCGAAGCTCAGAGAACCGCTGAGATTGTCAATATTCTTACGCGGAAAGTTTTCGACGTCTTAAACTCCTCTGAAGTAAACAAGAGAAGAATAGAACGAGGGGAGAAGCCAGCTAATATAGTATTGCTAAGAGGGGCTGCCCATTATGTTAAGTTACCATCATTTTCAAGCTATACTAAGCTTAAAGCCGCAGCTGTTTCAGCTACAGCACTTATAAAAGGAATATGTAGAGAACTTGGCATGAGTGTTGCAACACCGCCAGGTGCTACTGGAGGTATCGATACTGATTATAACGCTAAAGCTAAAGCGGCAATAGAGTTGTTAAAGGAAAATGACTTCGTTTTTCTACACATTAAGGCTACTGACGCTGCGTCACATGATGGGCTAGTAGAGGAAAAAATAAAGGCGATAGAGAGGATAGATGGAGTAATAGGAACTATTGTGGATAATGTTGGAACGGATAATCTAATATTGATGTTTACCGGAGATCACGCTACTCCAGTAGAGGTTAAAGAACATTCGGGAGATCCAGTTCCAGTACTTCTCTACGTGCCTTATCCAATTGTAAATGACAATGTAAGAGATTTTAACGAGAAAGAGGCTAGAAAAGGAAGTCTAAGAATAAGAGGATTAGACGTAACAAATATATTGCTAAACTACTCTAATAGAGCAGAGAAATACGGTGCATGATGACGCTCGGAAGGACGGAGTTTAAAAAATGAAGATCCTGCGCAGGGCTGATAAAGTCAGACTTTGGCCTCTAAGGCTAAAAAGAGTGTTAGCATTCTTTAACTATGGCTTTTTCTAATATGTCTCTTACTCTCCACCTTATCATCTCGTTCACTGTAATTACGACAGCTCCAGCATTAGGTTGTCCATAAATTACTATATCACCGTGCATTGCACTCAATATAATCGGAATGACAAGTAAATCCTCTTCTCCATTAACAAAAACTACTCCACCTTCACTATCTCTTAGGATATTCTCCATAATTTCGAATATCTCAAATCGAATTTTCCCTGCCTCATTTATCACCTTATATTCCTTATTCTTTACAATAGCCCTATGTTGTGATATATATCTCTTGGTTTTTCCATCTATAACTTCTAAGAAAGGGATTATACCATTTTCTTCTAATACTCTGCTTACATAATCTCCTACAGTTATAACCCGGGAACCTTGTTTTATTGATTTAGATACAAAATTTAAAAAGACATCATTATTTGTAAAAAGAATACCATATGGTCTAGAAAGTTCTTTTCTTAAATTATCAAAAGTGAAACATAGGTTTATTTTATTATTATTGCGTACCTCCATGGTTTTGGTGCCTCAGTTATTTTAGCTACTTCAGACTCTGAAGCAATGATAATAATCATACCATCCCACTCTTCTGTAAAACTAGTACTACCACATACTGGGCATACTTCCTTATCAGTCTCTATTAATGCTTTACAATTTTTACATGCTTTAAAGACTGATTTCTTAGCCATTTATACTCACTTCTTAGCTTGTGTTATCCACTCTAACTTACCTAAGTACGGTTGCCTCATAGTTAAAGCAATTCTAGGTAATCTACCTGTTGCCGCAGATGCAACACTTATCACCCTTGCTCTTACTTTGTCACCCTTTTGTATTACTTTCTTGGATTTCTCACCAAATATTATACCCCTTACATTGTCATATTTTAGTGTATCATCCGTTATTTGGGAGATGTGAACGAGACCATCCATTGGCCCTAAATTAACGAATACACCATAGTTATCAACTTGTAAAACCTCGCCTTCAACTACTTCTTGTACAACTGGTACATAGGTTATCATATCAAATTCAACCTCATGATAAGTAGCACCATCACCAAATACCAGTAACCCTTCCTCGCTGGTTTTAACATTTAGTATAGCTAAAACCAGACCTAAATCCTTAAGGATCTTTTCTTGATATTGTTGCCTTAGTTCATTTAAAGCAATCTCATTTAATGGTTTACCAAATTCATTGGGTGGGATCCTCACAATGCTACGTGCTTTAATAAGTTTATACATACGTTAGATAGGATATAAGGATTTTATAATTTTACTCCTATTTTGAAGAAATAAAACTCCTATCCCCTTTTTAATTGCATTATTTTTTAATTCCTTATCGTTAGTAAATATAAACATATTATGCCTAATGGCGGTCCTTATTAATGCCTCATCCGTAGGTAAATTATCATAATCATTTATTAAATTCCATGAGTTTTTATATACCTCCAAATATTTCATAGCAATTTTAACTCTAGAGGTAATAATAAATCCTTTTTTATTTCTTTCAGATAAAATATCTAACTCTCTTAAGACTGTAGAATGAATAAAAAAAGTCGGTTTATAATCTAGAAATTCCAATACCTTATTAAATGGATCTAGACCATCGTACACGTATAATAAAATATTAGTATCAACCAGTATTTTTAGATCTCTATTAGCCCCCATCCTATCATTCTCCACCTACCAGCTATTTGCCTACTTATAACAGTTCTAATATTATTAGACCATATTGCTACTGGTCTTCTTAATTCCACTTCAATCTCATCCTTCTTTACAGAAGTAACTATACCCAAAGTCGTAGATGAACCAACAGATAACATCAAAGTTTCCTTAGCTCTTATGGGATCCACCTTTAACATCTCCTTAGCTCCAACTACACGTTCAAGGAGATTATACTTTATTCTGATATTCCATAAAACTGGAACATTAGCATCAGCCAAGGTGATAATACTACCAAGCAAATTATCAGCCTTAGTCAACGAAGGATCTAAATATGTGCCTATTGCTACTAAACCTCCTGGTTTAGCCTCCTTAAATTCCTCATCTCCAAATCTTATGGATGAAATTTTTGTGAAAATAGGCTCATAAGATACTTTACCTTGTTTTTCTACTCTTAAACCCGGTAATATCTTTATTTCTTGGTCAACCTTAAATAAGCCTTGTATAATACTACCGCCAATCACACCACCCTTTAACTTATTAAATTGCGTACCGGGTTTATTAACGTCAAAACTCCTTATCACAAGCATAACAGGTTGTTGTGAAAGATCCCTATAAGGAGTCTTTATATATTCCTCTATACCTTCTATTAGGGAGTCTATATTAATCTTATGAAGTGCACTTACTGGAATTATAGGTGCATTTTCAGCCCAAGTTCCCTTTATAAACTGCTTTATTTGCTTGTACTGTGCCAATGCTTCCTCTTTGGAAACTACATCGACCTTATTTTGAACTATAATTAGATTTTTCACTCCTATTATACCTAGAGCCACGAAATGTTCTCTAGTTTGGGGCTGGGGAAAAGGTTCATTTGCAGCAACAACAAGAATTGCACCATCCATTAACGCCGCTCCAGATAACATTGTAGCCATTAGAACCTCATGGCCTGGAGCATCAATGAAGGAAACTCTTCTCAAAAACTTAGGCTCCTCATCAGATCCACATGATTTACATGAGGGTTCGGTTACATAAGCCTCTGGTTTTTTACAACTCTCACAAATACCTATATTAGCCTCTGCGTAACCTAATTTTATTGTCATACCTCTTTTTAGTTCTTCAGAATGTTTCGATGTCCAAATTCCCGTTATAGCTTGAACTAGTGTTGTCTTACCATGATCTACATGACCAACTACACCTATGTTAACTTCTGGTTGAGCTTTAGGCCATGCCAAAAACTACTTCACCTTACTATTATGGTATTAATTTGAACTATTTCTTGGCTAATAGTATTTCCTCTTATGGTTTTTCTTCTTCTTTCTCCGTCTTCATTCGGGTAAAATCCGGGAGGTCCACTTAACAATATTTTACGCTTAGCAGCTCCAGTAACGTCAAATCGCATTGGGAATCCCGAATTATCTGATCCTCCAGTTATCTTTAGCTTAACAGGTAATCCAATCAGTTGACTAGCTTCAAACGTATCACCTATTTTTAGGCCAATCAAATTTGAGGCCTTGTTTTGATCAATACTTATTTGTAACGTCTTAGTCCTATATGCAATAGCTTCAAAATCTTCCGCTCCAAACTTTTCTGCCATAGTTTTACTTATCCATACTTCATTATCTGGTACATTTTTATCTACTTCTACCTTAAAATGTCCTTTTACCTTTACTTTTTTATCGCCTTCTTGTTTGGTTATTTCCAATGTGACAAGCGTATCAATATTTAATAATTGTTTAGTGTTCTCATTAACTTTAGCTTGGGGTACAGCTTTTCCATCCTTTTCTCCAGCTATAGATTTAACTTGGTCATTTGCCTTTACTTTAACCTTTATTCTTTTAGGCTCTACAGATTGTGGATCTGAAATGACAATTTTGAAGTCCGGCATTTAACAATGCCACCTTTTGTGTGGTATACTTAAAACAAATATATAAAATCGCATCACTATAAGCTACATGAGAAACGTTGCTAGGAGTTTTATTAGTTTTACATGGTAGCAAGATACCAGAATGGAAAGATGTTGGAATTAAGTACGCTGAATATTTATCTAGGTATTTTAATTTAGTAGAATTCGGCTTCTTAGAGTTCAATAAACCTACCCTGAGTGAAGCCCTAAGTAATCTTTTAGCTAAGGGTGCTGATAAGATAGTAGTAGTTCCGTTATTATTTGCAACTGGAACTCATTTCAAAAGAGATATTCCAAAGCTACTAGGCATAAATAACGACGAAAAGAAAATACAATACATGGGGAAGGAAATTGAAATAATAATAGCTGACCCTTTAGGATTTGATGAGAAAATAGGGGAAGTATTAGTTAAAAGGGTTAACGAAACTTATAACAAAAACTACTAACTTGCGCCGGCTACTAATAACTCTGCCTTTGCAGGATCATAAGCCCATTCTTGCGGAAGCTTTCCAATTCTCTTATAATATTTAGCTAAACGTCTGATCTTTGACTCAACCTCTTCTAATCCTTTCTTGGCTGTCTTATCACGTGGATATTCGTTGATGTGCCTTCTTATATTTACTGCTTTCCTTATTAGGTTAAAGAGATCCTCCGGTAGTTGAGGAGCTAAACCCCTTTCTTCTAATATTTGGGTAACCTTTTTTCCAACTATTTGTCTAACTAAGGGAATTCCATATTGATCCCTCAATATTATCCCTATCATAGATGGAGTATAACCCCTTTTAGCTAACTCTTCAACTAGCATTTCAACTTCTTCCCTGGTTAGCCTAACCCATTTTGGTGCTCCTGCTCTAGCAGGTCTTATTGAATGTGATTTCCCTCTAGCTCTTCTCTTGTTCATCTATGCCTCACCAAATTACTATTTTTAATCTACACTATATCCTTTCCTTTTAAGTTCTTCTCTTACAATCATTGTCCCTTCTACCATCGAGATTAGTTTTTGATAGGCTATTTTTCTAGAAAGTAATTTCAGTCCACAGTCTGGATTTATCCATAACTTCTCTGGAGGGAAATACTCTAAAATTTTTCTTATATCATTAGCAACTTCCTCAGGAGTCTCAACCCTTCTATTATGTACATCAATTACTCCAGCTCCAAGCTCCTTATCGAAACCATGTTTCTTCAAAAGTTCTAAAGGCTTATAGTTATAAATTTTTAAGGCAAAATTTATCTGATCTACCTTAATCTCGTTCAAGTATGGCGCAACAAGGCTATAATCACCATAACATATATGCATAACTAGCTTAGCGTTTACGCCTTTTACTGCCTCATTTATTGCCTCTACACCCCAACTTACGTCCTCCTTTCTAGTGTGTAAAGCCGGCTCATCGATTTGTATTATTTTAGCTCCAGCTTCTACTAAGTTCTTTATTTCTTGATTTATTGCTTTCGCAAGATCAAAAACTAAGTCTTTCTTACTCCTATAGTATTCATTATATGACCATTCGGCTATAGTATAAGGACCAGTTATTGTTATTTTTAGGTTATCGGTATAAGAGACCGATTTCGCAAAAGCAAACTCGTCAACTAGCATTGGTTTTCTATACTCAATTTTGCTAACAACAGAAGGCTTTCTATAATATGCTGTTCCCCACACTCTTACTGGACCATAGAACTTGAATCCTTTCATCCTTTCCGCAAAAAATTCAACCATCTCATCCCTTCTAACTTCTCCATCTGTAGGTACATCAACTCCAGCATTATTGTGATCTTTAAGCACTGCAATCACAGCATCGTTAAAAGCTTCTTGTAAGTCCTCGTCGCTTATTTTGCCAGCTTTATGGAGTCTTATGGATTCTCTTAACCATTTAGGCCTAGGATAGCTTCCAATAACACTGGTGGTAAGTAAAGGTAGCTTACCCATTATTCTTCACCTTCTCTAATTTCTTTAAAAGTTTTAGTTTCTTTATAACAACAACCTCGGGTATAAAATCAAATAAGGTATTGTTGCCTATAATTACGTCACTTACACCTTTTCGCTTGACTGAGTTATGAACTCTAATAATTGTACTTATCCTTTCCATCTTAGTGTTCCTAGCATTTAGAATACCTAAGTATACTTTCCTAGAGGAGAAGTACGTATATACTCTCCCGAGTTTCTTCAAATTCTCAATTACATCTATACCGAAATAATCTACTGGTAGGGAGAAAAGTATATCCAATCTTTTTAAGTTATTGATTTCAAAATAAGTTATTAGATGCTTCTCTATTTTTACATTATTAAACATACTTTTGTATATTTCTGGTAACTTCTCCAAAACATCTCTCTTTATGTTATTATTAAATATCGCAGGTTCATGAATTTCTATAGCATCTACAACATTTGAAAGTTCTTGTGATAGTGAATTAACAGCTGATGCGTAATCACTCATTAGGTCTATTGGATTCTTATAATACCGATTATCAGATAGCACATAGTACGTTAATGGTCCTGGAATTACAGCTTTCAACTTAGAAGCTAAACTTAATTCTTCTTTAATTTTCCTAGAAGATTCTAAGTCTTGTAGGAAAACGTTCTCCTCCCTTGCCTTTACATTTATTTTCTCTTTAATTACAGGTTGCCTATAATAGAAGTTGTTATCAAAAAACCTTTGTAAAGGACCTTTTTCAGTACCGTTAATAAAACCAAATGTTACATCAATAATATCGTCCCATCTAAATAGCCCATTGCTAGTATAATCTAATTTAACATCTCCGGCTAACTCAAATAATTTCTTGACACTCTCGTTAATGTACTTCTCTAGCTTCTCCTTACCTATCTTGCCCATATTATACCATGAAATTACTTTCCCTAATTTGGGATTTTTTGGGAAACTACCCACTAAGGCTTTTTTCACATTCATTATCCAACTTTTGGAGCTAATAAATAAGTAACTTTCCCTCCTCCCTCCATATTAAAGGATAACTGAAGAGGTTTTTGGTCACCAAACGCTATCTTGACGAAATCTGAAAGTTTAGTTAATGATAAGACATCGTCTAGATATTCTGCAGAATATGAGTTCTTCGAATTTTTAGAAAATTCTAAATCTTGAAGACCACCGGTATCTTTAGAAAATTCAACTTCAATCCCACTTTCGCCCTCAGCCTTAATTAATATTTTATCTTCATGACCCTCAATAATTACATTCTCACTCACTGTTGAAACTTCTGATATTGCTGACTTAAAACCATCTGAAGAAATAGTGGCTGATATATCGAATTGAAGGTTAATTTCCGGAATATTTTCCTCAGATACCTCAAGGTTCCTAATATTAAACACCCTATTTGTGCCTCCTATAATATTTATGATAACGCTATCTGGAGATTCACTAGCTATTTCTATTGCCTCTTTTCTCTTAGCTACTTTCAGAATTTTCATCAAATATTGAGTATTAAAGCCAAACTTGAATTCCTCACTTACGTCATACTCTTTAAACATCTCTTTAGGCAAGTTTACTGATATAAGAGAAATACGAGCTCTATCCAACGCTACTAATTCCACATTATCCTCCTTGAACTTTAATATCGCTTCATCGACTAACTTGGCTAAAGCTTGTACAATATTTTTAAGAACTCTCACATCATCGTAAACTACTTTCATGTTAATCAATCTTATATTCCTTTCAAAAGATTTAAGACATATCATACTTTCAATCTTACTAAAGATTCAAAAGGTTTAACTATCCTTTTAGAGAATATACTTCTAACTATGAGAAGGATATTATTATCATCAGACAGAAGTGGATCAGGAAAAACGCTTATCACATCAGCAATAATGAGAGCGCTATCTAAAAAATACAGAGTTAGAGGTTTCAAAGCAGGCCCTGATTTTATAGATCCTGGGTATCACAAGGTTGCCACGGGTTTTCCTTCAATTAACCTGGACTTATGGATGATGGGGAAAAATAATGTAAAGAGAAGTTTGATAAAATATGGAAGAGAATTCGATATAGGAATAATCGAAGGAGTAATGGGTTTATATGATGGTATAGATACGCTTTACAGCACATACGAGCTAGCTAAAGTCACTAAGACTCCAGTAATCTTGATAATAAACTGTTCCAATATAGGAAGTACTGTAGGTGCAATTGTAAAGGGGTTAAAATACTATAGAAACGATGTAAATATACGAGGAGTCATCTTTAATAAAATAGCCTCGGAGACTCATTATAACTATTGTAAAAATGCAGTAGAAGATGTTGAGGTTTTAGGCTATGTTCCATTCGATAAAAATCTGGAAGTTAAGTCCAGACATTTAGGCTTGATCACGATTGAGGATAATAAAGAGGTACAGAACTTAATTAAATATACGTCAGAATTAGTAGAGAAATACGTCGATTTAGATAAAATCTATGAGATGGCTTCCGATGAAGATCTTGAAGTTGATCTTCCTAAAGAAGATGAAAATAAGGGACTAAAACGAAAAATAGCTATAGCCTACGATCCTGCTTTTAGTTTCTATTACCAGGAGAACTTAGATATATTGAAAAGCAGATATGAATTGGAATTCTTCAGTCCCTTAAATGACGAATACGTAGAAGATGCAGATGCCATATATATCGGAGGAGGCTATCCAGAACTTCATCTAAATGAGCTAGAAAATTCCATCAAAACAAAGAGTTGGATCAAAAAAATGTCTTATTCTGGAGTGAAAATATATGCTGAATGTGGTGGTCTAATGTACTTATCAAAAACTCTGGTAGATGAGAATAATAAAAATTACAATATGGTGGGTATTTTTGATATTGACATAAAAACTAAGGATAAATTAACAATTGGGTATACAGAATTAGAGGCAGTCAAGGAAAACTTCCTAGTCAATAAAAATAGCTTAGTTAGGGGACATGAGTTTCATATATCTAAACCCATAAGCGTCAACGAAGAGGAATTTGTATTTAAGGTTAGAATAGGAAAAGGTATTGTTAATAAATTAGATGGTTTAAAAAGTCATAATACTATTGCAAGTTACTCCCACTTACACTTTTCTAACTTTCAGCAGAGGATTGTTTTTTAAGCTCTATCTTCTTTACTCTTTCAATTAATTCAGCTACCTTGTCTATATCTTGTGAATAGAGTCTAACGTGGAATGGAAACTTCGATGATGACTTTATCTCAATGTATTTCTTATCCCTATTTTGAGAAATTTGAGCATCTACTAAATACTTTGATGGTAAAAATACTCCAGATTTGTCAGTAGCTATTACGCCCTTTTCTGTTATTTTATACGATGTAGGTGCCATGGGGATATTAGTCTGAAACTTTAGTACACGTCTATTCATTAAAAAGCTAACACCATATAACAATTCGAAATATAACACGAAAAATCCAAATTTATACAGTGTATTATCAATGCTAGTAACAAATCTAATTATTACATAATTGTAAATTAATATTAGTATTATCATATATAAGAACATGATACCCATTGAAGAGAAATTCTTCTTCATTACCTCAGTCGTTTCCTTTAAGTATTCTTCGTCCTTGTTAACTAGTTCACTTGCCTTTTTCTCTTCATATAACGTTCTAGCATTAGCTATCTCACCTATGGATCGCCTTTCTCTAAGTAAAGGATTCGAACGCATCATTATTACGGATGTTATACCCAAGTAAACTAAAATATATAGTATGTAAAATTCTATAAAATATTTTGGGAAAAAGCTAAGCACTAGAGAAAACAATAACATCATTACTTGCGATAGTACTACAAACTTCCAGTTGAAGGGATTATATCCAGTAGAGGACATTGCTACTATAACTTTAATAATATAGGCTTATATTTCTGTTGGGTCAATGATTTACAATTTCAAATAAATATTGTACTTAGATATGAGTAAATACTTTTTTATACTATCACAGTTCTGATATTCTTGGGATGGATTTTCTCAGTTTACGTAGAGATTTAGAGTCCGGAATACCACTATTAATATATGACTTTGACGGAAGAGAGGAAGAAACAGACATGGTATTTTATGCAGGAGCAATAAGCTGGAAAAGTATATACACTCTGAGAAAAGAAGCAGGAGGATTAATATGCTACGCAACTTCAAACAATAAAGCTAAAACACTAGGTTTGAACTTTATTTCAGAAGAGTTAAAACAACACGAAATATACAAAAAATTAGTAAAGAAACCTTCTTATGGAGATTATCCAGCATTTTCCCTATGGGTTAATCATATTAATACAAAAACTGGAATCTCTGACTACGATAGATATATTACAATAAGTGAATTACATAAAATAATAATAAAAATTGAAACAAATCCAGAAGAGGCAAGAAGAGAATTCTACGAGAATTTCATGGCACCAGGTCATGTGCCAATACTAATTGCAAGAGACATAAGGGAGAGAAGAGGTCACACCGAGTTATCAATTGCGCTGTTACAAAAGTTAGGACTAGAAAGCAGTGCGGTAATAGCTGAAATGCTGGATGAGAAATCAAGTATGAATAAAGAAAAAGTAAAGAAGATTGCGAGAAATTTCGGATTTCACTTCATTGAGGGAAAAGATATTTTTAAAGAGGTGGTTATATGACGAGAAAATATGGAATAGCTGATACTACATTTTCTAGAGTTGATATGGGAAGTATAGCATATAAAGTGATAAGAAGTGAAGATAGTGAAGCAGAGATCATTAGGTACACTGTACCGGGTATTAAAGATTTACCAGTGGCTTCAAAGAGATTAATAGATGAAGGTTGTGATGGTGTAATAACCCTAGGCTGGGTTGGTAAAACTATGTTAGATAAGTATAGCTACTTGGCTACAAGCATAGGCTTAATAATGGTTCAAATTCTTACTTCTAAACACGTAATCGACGTAACAGTACATGAAGATGAAGCAGATGATGAAGAAAGGCTAAAGGAAATAGCAGTCGATAGGGCTACTAAACACGCTAAAAATTTAGTTAAGCTAGTAAAGGAAGGTAAAAACGCATTAACTAAATACGCAGGGAAAGGGTTGAGGCAGGGGTATAGCGATGCAGGAGAAATCGATTAAATTAGGAATAGTAGTAGCCGAGTTTAACTACGATATAACACAATTGATGTTACAAAAAGCATTATCACATGCCAAATTCTTAAATGCGGAAGTGAAAGTGGTTGTAAAAGTACCTGGAACATTCGACATGCCTCTTGCAATTAAAAAACTTCTTGAGAAAGATTTCATAGACGCCGTAGTGACTTTAGGAGCAGTAATAAAGGGAGAAACTAAACATGATGAAATAGTTGCAAGCCAAACTGCAAGGAAAATAGTTGATCTCTCTACAGAATTTAATAAGCCTGTAACACTAGGAATAATTGGTCATGGAGCGACTCATGAACAAGCTGTTGAAAGAATTGAAGAATATGCCACCAGGGCAGTAGAAGCTGCAATAAAGTTGGTTCAAAGGACGAGAAAAATAGACGAGTTGAAAGAGGTTAAGGAGATGGTGGTTATAGAGTGAAGGTATTAGCGATAAAGCTTGTAGGTTATAGGGAGTGGACTGAGAGATTAGGATATGATAGGGAATGGTTAATTCAAAAAATTCAGAATAAATTTATGATGAAAATTCATGAAATAGCATCACAATATAACACATTTCCACTTCAACTTAGGTTTGATAATTTTTTAATGATAGTCGATGGGATAACTAATACTCAACTCGTATATATGATAAACGATATGCGAGAAAACCTTCCAGTAGGAATAAAGACTTGCTTAGGTTATGGTAAAACTCCGTTAGAGGCGCAATGGAATGCATCAGCTTGCTTAAATAGTCAAGACGACGAAATTAAGGAATATGTAGACGAAAAAATAGCCGCATTGCATTTCGATATAAACTTCAATACGGAATCATTAAAATATACGTCCGTATACGATTCATTTTTGGAAATAACTAATACATATGTAGACTTATCAAGATTTCTATACAAGATAGGCGGAATACTGCAATATCTAGGCGGAGATAATTATTTAGGCTTTGTATCCACTCATAGCGTCAGTAATGTAATTGAGGAATTTAGTGATAATAATAAAATAAAGGTAGGAATAGGGATAGGACAAAATGCAAGGACAGCAATAAAATTAGCTACTACTTCTCTAGAGAAAATAAGGAACAACAGGGAAAAGACTTGGCATATGGAGATAGAATAATATTAAACGTAAGATTAGCTCTAGTAGGAGAGGAGCTGGAGATAAAAGAGAACGTTAATTTAGAGATAGAAGAAGGTATAATAACTCATATAGGGAATGGCTTCTCGACAGAAGGTATAACATTTAAAAACGGAATTTTAATTCCTGGACTGGTTAATGCTCATGTTCATTCTGCCGACTTCATATGCCAAGAAATGGGATATAAAATGCCAATAAGTGAAGTTGTTGGAGATCCATATAGCATTAAATATGAGTGTTTAGGTAAAAATACGAAAGAATTAATAATGAACTCGATAGAGAGATTCATCATGAGAGGAAGAGAACTAGGTTCAAATGTAATGATTGACTTTAGAGAGCAAGGATTAGAGGGAAGCTTAATTTCAAGTATTGTTAAAAATAAAATGGCTGTTAATGGAGTAAAATATTACTTTCTAGGAAGGCTTGAAGAAGATGAATTTAAGAACAGTTATAATTTAAATGGTTTGTATCAAATAGCTGACGGTTATGGGTTATCTAGCTCTTCTAGTACATTTAAAATTGAGTTAGTAAGAGATACATTTAAGGATAAAATTAGGGCAGTCCACATATCTGAAACTATAAAGCATTGGTTAAGAGATGATTTAGAATACGTAATGAAGAAATATGAGCCAAATCTGATAATACACGGGACGCATCTAAGTGAAGAGGAAATTAATGTTATAAGAGATCGGAAGGCATCACTAGTTTATTGTCCAAGGAGCAACCTCTGGTTCTCTGTAGGAATACCAAAAGTGATAAACGGGCTAAAAAGTGGAGTTAACATAATGATTGGAACCGACAATGGTGGAGTATTAGATCCAGATATGTGGAAAGAAATGGAAACCTTACTCCTAATTTCCAGAATTCAGGATCCGCTTTCCGACTACTCTTTAGAAATATTAAAGGCCAGTACTATTAACGCTTTCAGATTTTTAGGGATTAAAGGATGGATAGAAGAGGGAAACCCCATTGAAGCTGGTTTATTAATTCTTGAGGGAGAGAATTCTGGTATATTAAGCTCAAATAATAAATATATGGGAATTATAAAAAGAGGCAATAAAATAATTTATAACCTTGGAGCTATCCAAAAGATAATATGACCTCCACTTACTGCTTCTACATCAATTTTCATAGGAAGATTCTCACCAAAGCTCACCATTGTTGGCACTGAAAAACCTCTTATACCTGTTATAGCATCTTTAAACATTTCAGCGCTATAAGAAGATGAAGCTGAGGCGTCTATAGAGAGTTCTTTTAAAGGTTTATCTTTCATAAGGAATGCAACGTACTTTTTACCTTCCTCACCAGCTTCTATCTTTATCCTATCCTCTTCTGTTGAAATCCTCATCTCTTCTCCGACTAAAGATACATCTGCTGCTATCACATTAAGTACGCTCTCATCTGTAGTGAAATTCACGGTCAAATTAACTTTTGGTTCCGTTAATTGTTCAACTTGACCCTTTTCCGCTTTAAGATAAATGGTGCTTTTCGTACCACTTTTCTCATCTCTTATTATAATCTTTAATCCACTATCTGTCTCACTTAACTCAATCGTGGCTTTCTTAGACTTAGCTTTTGAAAGAATCCTCTTTACTGAAGAAACGTCTAGTTTAACTGAAGTGGGACTATCAATACTATATTCACTCAAAACGTCTTTGGGTATTCTCATAATTGCCATTAATACTTTATCTTCAGTTAAGTGTCTCGAAAATATTCCATCTTCCGTAAAGTTTAGAACAATAGAGTCAGTAACTTTAGTAATAGAATTAATAAACGAGAAAAAGTCCTTCGCATTAGGGTAAATAACCTTAAACATAACTTTAACCCTCTACACTCTTTTCTTTTTTCTTGGTCTTTTTAACCTTTTTACTAACCGCCCTTTTAGTCTTTCTTCTAGAATCTCTCTTCTCGTATTCCTTATAATTGTCCTCAAATAACTTCTTAGCTTCCTCTATAGAGATCTTGCCATTTAATAAACTATCCCAGATTTCAGTATTTTTCATTAGTAACTCTATATCTTGTATTGAAAGCTTTGGAAGCTCCTCCTCTAATGCCTCTTCAACCTCTTTCTCCTCACTAACCTCTTCATCATTAGTCCCTTCCTTTTCCTCTGATGACATACCAGATACCATTTATTTTAAAGAATTAAGCTTTACTAAAAGTATATCTCTACTATCTCCGCTTATAGTAACTACGTGACCCCTTTCTAAAGATCGAATTGCTTGATAAATAGCCTCGTATTTATCTCTATCACTCCCTCCCAATGCCCTACTTAAGTAGTCTAACTCTTTCGGCTCAACAACATTAAATATAAAGATATAACTTGAATTTTGGAAAATATTCTCTATATTTTCCGTTATCTGAGATATCAAAATCATCCCCACTCCAAACTTTCTAACCTCAGCGAATAACCTCTCAACAATTTCCAACCCAGTCTCTTTACTTAGTATAAAGGGAGCCTCATCTATTACTAAAAATTTCCATAAATGAGAAATTCCCCGTCTATATAGATAATTTCTAAAATCTCTAAGTATGGTCTCAATCAAAATGTATTTTAGTTCATCCGTGGCAACTTTAGAAAAATCCAGAATTATATTACTCTCAAAGATCTTTTTCATATCTAAACTATTCCCACTTAAAATTTGATTAGACAAAAATTGTATATAAGGTTCTATCGAAGATAGTCTAGAAAGATCTTGCGAATTTTCAACTAGTTTCTTTCTCTTTTCTATCATCAATAACACATCCCTAAAAGTGGGTGGTGTTAAATCCCAACTACTCTCATCGTTCTCATCAATCCCCTTCTCAGCATAGGTATCCATTATGATATTAAAAATATCTATAGTTTGCAAATTGCCAAGCTTAAAAATAGACCTTAGCATGTAAGCAACTTCCAATGCCCTTTGTCTAGGGGATGCACCATTTAAGGAAAGTGGATTTAACGAATTCTTAGAGATATCAATCCTTTCTGCATTTTCAACCTCATACTCGCCATGTAGATCAAATACTAAATAACTAATATCTGAAAACTTCTCAATAATACTTTTAGCCAAGGTAGACTTTCCAGACCCACTCGTACCCAATATTACTATGTTATAATTCTTTGATTCGTCAAAATTTAAATGAAATTTCAAATTAGAAAGTTTTCTCCAACCATACTTAGTATTAGATATCCTATTAACTAAAGAAGGAGCCAATACTCCCTCAATATGACCTAACTCTATCCCCTTCTCCTTTACAGAATAAGTGGCTAATTGCGTAAATAGAAAAGGAAATGAGAACCATGATAAGGTAATTAAAGGGAAAACTAGATCATTTGAAACAAAAAGTGTCAGGATGAATGATGCTATACTCCCAATGAGCAGAAAAGGACTGGACAAAACTTCATAGAAAACTAAAAAGGATACTACAACAAACAACCCACCATAAATAATCTTATTTTTACTAATATTCACCTTTAGACGGGAAATATTTAACAAAATCTCGTCCGGAAAATTTCTTCTAGAAATTCCCAATATAATTCCAATAATAATAGTAGCAATCGCATAATATCCTAACAGATTTAAGAATGTAGATAAAACAAGACTAGAGTTTACATTATTTGAAATAACTAGCGCATAAGCTATTGCTGTTACATAATAAAGGAATGAAACTATTATGGATGAGAACATTAAAGTAATAACTACTGAGAACATTACCATTAATATAGGAACAACCAGCAATAATATAGACAAATTATTTACTAATTGGGTTAGATTACTTCCTAATGTTAAATAATTCATTAAACGATCAATTAGGTAAGCTATGATAAGCATTAATACATTAGCCACGATATGTCTCTTCTCATACATTTATATATTACCCTTTAGTATTACATTATTGCCAAAGTAATGATAAATGTAACCAATGAATTCTTGGTAAGACTGAAGAGACTTGGTTATGAAGACTTAACACCAATCCAGAAAATAGCAATACCGAAAATACTCTCCGGAAAGAACGTTTTGATCATTGCACCAACGGGATATGGAAAAACCGAGGCTGCAATATTACCAATATTTTATACGATTTTCAAGGATAAACCAGAAAAAATCTCAACACTCTACATAACTCCCTTAAGAGCACTAAATAGGGACCTTGAGTCAAGGTTAAAAAGAATAGGAGACGCATTTGGTATCAGCGTAAGCGTTAGACACGGAGATTCTTCAACAAAAGAAAAGAAGGAAATTTTAGATAATCCACCTGACGTATTGATAGTCACACCAGAAACACTACTATACTTAGTGCTAAACGATAGTTTTAGGAAATACTTTGGAAATCTAAAATGGATAATAATAGATGAATTACAAGAAATGTTAGATGAGAAAAGAGGAATTGAACTATCCGTTCTACTCCAAAGAATCAAAAAGATAACAAAAAACAGAATTCAATTAATAGGAATTTCTGCAACCATAGGAGATATCGAGATGGCGAAAAAGTATTTAGATAGGGAAGGAGAGGTAGAAGTGGCAAGTATTAACGCTATAAAGGATATAAAAGTAGATTTAATCCTTCCTAAGATCGAAAAGAAAGACGCTGATTTAGCAGTAAAGTTAGGTTTAAGGCCAGATACAATTGCTAGGCTTGAGAAACTTAACGAGATTATAAAAAATAATAAGCCAATTATAATATTTACAAATACTAGGGAAACTAGTGAATTCATAGCCAACCAACTCACAAGCAACTACTCCTTGAAAATAAGTTCTCATCACGGTTCGTTATCAAGAGAAATTAGGATAAAAACAGAAAACGACTTTAAGAGCGGAAATATAGACGCTATAGTTGCAACTTCCAGTTTAGAGCTAGGAATTGACATTGGGAGAATTAATCTAGTAGTCCAATACATGTCACCGAGACAAGTAATTAGATTAATTCAGAGGGTAGGAAGAAGTGGACATAAAATAGGTAGAACGTCCATAGGTTACGTTATACCTTCTGAGGATATTTTCGATATTTTAGAATGCAAAGCAATAATAGAAGCATTATATTCCGGTTATTTGGAAAAACCACTATTTGAGGAAAATCCGCTTGACGTTGCAGCACACGAAATAGCAGGAATAGTTTTAGAGGGCTATAGAAATCCTAACGAAATCTTGGAAATTCTACGTAATTCATTTTATTTTAGGAATTTCACTCACGAAATGTTCCAAAGTATCATAGATCTCCTAGAGAGCGCAAAAATAGTTAAGAGAAAAGAAGATGGAAGCCTAGTACCGGGTAGAAGAATTTGGAAATATTATTACACTACTAATATGATACCAGATTCCATTAGAAGTTATATTGTAATCGATCACGCTACTAACATTAAAATAGGTACTTTAGACGAAGATTTTGTAGCCTCATTAGATGAGGAAAGTGTATTCGTTTTAGGAAGTAGACTATGGAAAGTCGTATCTATAGAAAACGATAAGATATTCGTAGAAAGAGCGGAACTAAAAAACGGAATATTGCCAAGTTGGTTTGGAGAATCAATTCCAGTTGAGAAAGAAATAGCAAGGAAAGTTTACGAATATATTTACATGATAGAAAAGGGAAAAATGGAAGCTGAGGATGATAGCATAACTAACGTAGTAAGGGAATTCAAAGATAGAGGATACCCGGAACTAAGACCAGATTTAATCTTAGTTGAAATAGTAAAGAACAACCTAATTATAATTCATTCACCATTTGGTTCGAGAGGGAATAACACACTTGGTGCTATAATTTCAGTTATGCTAGATGTGGAAAAACAGACCAAGACGTCTTACAGGGCAGATCCTTATCATATCGCTATATCTTCCGTACTACCAATAACTCGCGATGATATAGAAAAAATCGTCACTATGCTAAATTCCATGCCTATAGATAAAACAGTTGAAATCCTAAAGAGAGGAATAAGGGGAAGTCCACAATTTAAGTGGAAATTAATAGTAGAGATAAAGAGGTTTGGAATGATAGATTCAGAAAAGGAAATAACGCTCACCTCATCTATTATAAAAGCTTATGGAGATACATTAGTTGGAGAAGAAGCAACAAATGAATTATTAGTTAAAAATTACGATATCGAAATAATAAAGGAACTAAAGAATTACAACTGGAAAATAGTTGAGGTTTACGAAGCATCTCCATTAGCTGAGCAATTTCTCGATAAAATCCTTAATTACACTTCATTTGACAAAGAGGAAAAACCACTAATGATAGAGATCTTCAAAAAGAGACTAGAAAACAAGGAGTTAAAATTAATCTGTCTCTCATGTGGATGGAATTCGAGTTATTCTATAGTTAACTCACCCAGCAAATGCCCAAAATGCTCCTCAATCTTCTTAACTGCCACTAACCCTAATGATAATGATTCCATAAAGATAGTGAGAAAGGCAATAAAAGGGGAGAAGCTAACCAGTAAGGAAAAAAGGCAATTAGAAGACCTAAAGAAAATTGCCTCCTTCTTCCCAGATTACGGTAAATATACACTAATAGCATTAGCAACTAATGGTGTAGGACCAAGTAATTTAGGAAAAGTATTAAGTAAATTAAGTGAGGGGGAGAATGAATTTTACATGGCCTTAATAGATGAAGAAAAAAGGTTCATAAGAACAAGAAAATACTGGCACTAATCTTAAATTTAAGCCTCTTAAAAGTTTTTGTGAGATTAAAATGCCCGCAATCGAAGTTGGAAGAATTTGTGTAAAAATAAAAGGAAGAGAAGTTGGGAGCAAATGCGTAATTGTTGATATAATAGACGACAACTTCGTATTAGTAACTGGACCTAAAGATATTAGTGGTGTTAAAAGAAGAAGACTCAACATTCTACACTTAGAACCAACTGATAAGAAAATCGATATACAGAAAGGAGCTTCAGATGAGGAAGTAAAGAAGAAATTAGAGGAAGCTGGTTTAACAGAGTACATGAAAGAGAAGATAAAGATTAAAATACCAACATTGTGATTTAGATGATCCTAAATGATTTTATTTACAAAATAGATAATTTTTGTGGATATAAAAATGAATGGAAGATAAGAAAAGATAGTGAGACATCAGATAAATACGGATATTATCCAGAAAAAAGACCAATAGAAATATATATAAAAAACTCAATAATAAACCTTGATAAACCCCCTGGACCAACAAGTCATGAAGTAGCGTATTGGGTTAAAAAAATACTAAACGTTAGTAAAGCTGGACATGGTGGGACCCTAGAGCCCATTTCTCTGGGCGGGGTAATCCCAAGGTTACCGGCGTATTACCAATAGGAATAGAGAGCGCAACTAAAATAATGAATTACATAAGTAAAGGAGGAAAAGAGTATGTATGCGTAATGCAAGTCCATTGCGAATATGATAAAGAAGAACTGACAAAGATAATAACATCGTTCAAAGGACAGATATACCAAAGACCACCAGTCAGATCATCAGTCAAGAGGAGACTAAGAGTTAGAAGTATATATGATATAGAAATCCTCGATATGGACAAGAAATTAGTACTATTCAGAGTAAGCTGTGATTCTGGAACTTATATGAGAAAATTATGCCATGACATAGGGATAATTTACGGTTGTGGAGCACACATGAGAGAATTAAGAAGAACTAGATCTGGAATTTTCACAGAATCTACAAATTTAGTAAAACTACATGACCTTTCTGAAGCAATATACTTATACAAAAATTGCAAAGACGAAACAGAACTAAGAAAAGTACTTATGCCAATGGAATTCGCTACTTGTGAAATGCCCAAACTTATAATAGAGGACTCTGCAGTAAATGCATTAGCTTACGGTGCACAACTAGCTGTACCTGGAGTAGTAGCTTATCAGAACTTCAAAAAGAACGATACAGTTGCAGTATTAACTCTTAAAGGAGAATTAGTAGCAACCGGTACCGCATTAATGGACAGCAAAGAGTTAGAAAACGCAAAAAAGGGAATAGTAGTCAACTTAAGTAGAGTTTTTATGCAAAGAGATGTATATCCTAAAGCATGGAAAAAACATGAGTCATGAATACGTGATTTTTGAAGTAATTAATGGTGTGCCTCTAACCCTTCTCTCCTCACCGGGAATATTTTCGAAAAAGGAATTAGACTTGGGAACAAGAGTACTTTTAGAAAACATAAAAGTAGCGGAAAGTGGAATAGTCGCTGACGTTGGCTGTGGATATGGGCCCATAGGAATTTACCTAGCATTGAAAAATCCTAAACTTAAGGTCTACATGGTAGATGTTAACTATATAGCACTAAAGTTAGCTAAAAAAAATGCTAAACTTAATGGAGTCGAGAATAGAACAATAATATTAAAATCTGACATCTTCGATAATGTTCCCGCTGACGTTAAATTTAACGCTATTTACTCTAACCCACCACTTTCTAAAGGAGTGGATTTTCTACAAAAGCTTGAGGCTCAAGCGTATGATAGATTACTTGAAAAAGGATTCATACAATTAGTAGCATATAAGGGCGAAGGAAATATAGAGAAAATATTTGGTAAAAGATTTAAAGTTGAATCCATAAAGAGAAAAAAAGGGTACTCCTTAATCACAATAGTTAAAGATTAAAGCTATAAAGCAAAACTATAACTGCCGGGGTGCCCGAGTGGTCCAAGGGGCTGGCCTTGAGAGCCAGTAGGTATTAAGCCTGCGCGGGTTCAAATCCCGCCCCCGGCGTATAATATTAATCAAGCTATTTATACTAAATATAATCTAATTTTTAGTTACGAATAAGTTTCTAACAAAACTTCTAAACCTTGCTTAACCCTTTCTTCAACATCTCTACTACCCAAACCTAACATTAAACCAGCATGATACCAACTCTTACCTTGTAGAACCCTAGCAACTAGAGAAGCCTCAACTTCGATACTCAAATTAACTTTAAGTTCTAAGAAGTGCTTAGTAACTAAAAAGTGCGCAGCCTCAGCAATAACATTATAAGGTACCTTACCTCCTATATAAGCCTTAATCTTATTAGCATATAAATCTGGTACCTCTCCCTCTCTCCTTTCAGTATAAGTATTTCTCAATAACAAGGCAATAAGCTGAGGATTCAAATTATAGTAAACTTGATGAGAAGTCCTCAGCAACTTATCCTTCAACAAGCTCGAAAGCTTAACAACAAACCCCTTACTCTTTTCACTTAAAGGCTTAATTACAATAACAGAATAACCGTTAAGCTCCTCATTCTTAATGGAAGATAAGTAAATCGGAGTAAATCCATTCTTAATCCAAAACCGTAAGACAGAATAATCTGCAACAAAGGAGGATCCAATCCAGTCCACTCCCTTTGCCATCTTAGTAACCTCTTCAATAACCCTACTTCCTATACCCTTACCTTGATTTTCCGGAGAAACGGCAATCCTCATAATCCTCCAACCTTTCAACTTACCGAAATCAAACGCCCTCATGTACTTTATAAGCCTGTGAGGAATTAAATGCCCCTCATTCTTTAAACCATTCGAAATATCCTCTATTTGCCTTTCAGTAAGGTCTCCTTCATAAACAATCTGACAAACGGCAACTGGTTTCTCTGATGAATACCCAACTACAACCTTTTGAAATGCCATATCGCCTAAAAGCATCAAATCATCCGGAGAATTCCTATAATGAGCAGTAACCAATATTCCATAAACACTCTTAAGCAAATCACAATCTTGAAATAACTCCTCTTGAGATACCTCAGTTATTTTCAGTTCTCCATTATATTCAACCTCAGGTGGTTCAGCATCAAGTAGAAAACCATCAAACATAAACTTCTCTACAGGATCACCCTTAGCATATCTAATAGGATAATCCATCTTTATATGCTTTAAAAGTACCTTGTTTTTTAACTTATCAACGTATTTTAAAAACGCCTTACCAGAACCCTCATAGCCGTGAACAGTTGTAACTAAGATCACCTTATCCCATCCTTGTAAAATATAATCCAAAAACTCCATACCGATAGCTGCTGCCTCATCTACAACTATTAGATCACCCTCTTCGTTTCTAGCCAGGTCTGGAGAAACCCACTTTACTCTGGAATCGCCAGCAGTTATCTTCATTATCTTACCATCCTTTGAGGTAGAAAGTTTATACTTAACATTTAGAGCCTGTAATCCTTTAATTACGAAGTTAAGTATTTCCTGTGAAGAGTAATATGTTGGAGAAGTTACTAGAATATTAGTGAACCTTTCCTCACTCATTAGATAAGATAAAAACAAACCGATAGACGCACTCTTTCCCCTACCCCTAGCAGCTGTTACTACTAGAACCTTTTTCCCTGGGTTAATGAGGAATAGAGACTCCTCAAGAACCTTGTTCTGATCAGAAGACAAGCAAAGCTCATGAAGCTCAATTGGAACTTTAGGATTTTTAGGTATCTTCTTATAAGGTCTATGAGTTTCATTCGAAGAATATGGAGTAAAATTACACTTATCCTCTTTAAAGAGAATTATTCCCCTATACTTCTTTGCTAGCTCAATAAATCTATTTTCAAATAGATCTTTAACAATACCATCCCTAGTTAAAGACTCCTTATACAACTTACCCTTTAAAATGTCGTCACTATAAACTATTGCTAAACCTCCTCCCCTAGTCATATCTACGAATCTGGCTATATAGTTAGGTCTAAAATCACCCATTGCATCCAATATTACCAAATCCGCACTCTGCCCAAGATATTTCTCTGAATTTGAGTAATCTACGTCAAGAAAGTTTTCAAATCTCCTCTTAAATTCCCTCATTCTATCCTTTGAATTATCAAGCCATGGATGAAAGGCATATATGACCCTTGGCTTCTTATTAACTCTTAAATATTCATCAACCAGCAAATTAACCTTCTCTAGTGAATCATGAGATTGAATTATTGCCAAATGTCTATAATATCCATTTACTGCATCTACGAAATAGTTCTGAAACATTTTCATCACATTATGTATGCGGCCGCCGGGATTTGAACCCGGGATCACCGGCTTGGAAGGCCGGCGTCCTAATCCAGCCTAGACTACGGCCGCACTACATTATAATGAGAATAGGAAGGTATTTATTTTTTTCTTCAAGCCAGAAGCGTATTAAAAAGAAAAGAGAGGTTTTTTTAAAAAAATAATAATTAGCTTAACTTATTCTCCTCATTACTAGAACTATAGCTACTATCGCTACTATTAGACCTATTATCCCAGCTATTATACCACCATATGCTATTGTCGTTAAACTACTTACAGTGCTCTTTAGGCTAGCAACTTCGCTATTTAAAGTACCAAGACTTGCACTTAGATTACTTATTTTACCATTTAGTGCTGTAACTTGATTATTTAAAGTAGTGTATTGCGAAGATAACGAGCTAAGTTGACTGCTTAAGGAACTTACAGTGCTATTCAATTTTCCTATTTCACTGTTTAATGTCGAAATCTCAGACTGTAAAGTAGATATTTGAGCGTTAGCATTAGTTAAGCTCTTATTCAAACTCGCTATAGTGGCATTTAACGAAGATATTTCCGCCCTTAATGTATTCACTTCATTATTTAATGCGTTAATAACACTAAGATAGTTTGGAATCGCAGTTATAAACACATTATAAGTAACTGTGTGAGCTCCGTAAGTTACTGTTAAACTACCACTGATCAGGTAAGAAGATATTAACGTTAAACTTGTAGACAATTGAGGAACTTGAAAACTTAACGTAAATGAACCGTTGGCAGCAGTTGTCGTACTTAACGTTTTAGTACCAACTGTCGGTGTATTAAGAGTTAATGTTACTGTTACACCAGATAATGGAGCTACGCTAGAGTTGTATACGTAACCCATCAAATTCACAGTGCCGTTCTGCATAACTACTGAAGTTATGACACCATTTGCGAACTCTACAAACTGTGGATATGTATTCTCATACATTGCCAAGTTTTGTAAAGTTAATACTATTGGAGCTACTGCAGGAGTGGTGACATTAACGTTAATAGTACCGACAGCTACACCACCAGCTACTTCAACAGTAATTTGCCATATCCCTATTACATTGGGGAATGTATAAGCATTAGGTATGTAAATTCCACCGCTCGCATTAACTGTTGTAGGAATACTTGCCGCTAAAGTAGAATTAGGGAAGAACAAGTTTATAGTAGCACCTTGGCCAGCGAACTGAGTGGGAACAACAGCGTCAATTGTCACTGACTTTCCGACATAGTAAATTTGATTATTTACACTTGGACCGTAAAAAGTCACGTTACCAGACGTATAAACCGCAGTACTCACTAACGCTACAACTGAAATTAATATCAAGGTAGATAAAACGAATGTTTTTTTCATAACCATTCACCTCAAATATATGGTAAAGAGAAAAAAATAAAAACCTTTTAACTTGAAACCGCCGTTACGTTGGTATATACTAAGAACGTTGGATATAGAGATATTGCAGGACCACCAGCAAATGGTACTGCAAACATTACTACTGTATGAGGCTCACTTGGAGTTGACATACTTATGAACTGATATGATTGTACTGGTACTTGTAACACTACACCAGGGCCTAGAGATGGTGAATACACTGTCTGGAATGCTGGAGTACCAGGTACTGGAGTACCAGTAGTTACGTTATAGCCTAAGAATGATACTGTCGCTATATAGAACGGATATGGATATGGTACAACGCTAGTTACTGATAACAATATATACTGGCTAGTTGGACTTAGAACCAATGACTTATTATAATAGTAGAAGACCTTGTATTGAGCTGTTTGTGGAACTGTTACACCTAATGGAGCTAACCTAATTGGAGTATTGTTAAATGCGCCTAATGTAGTTTGCCCAGTTACTGTTGCATGAGTGACTGGGTCTTGAACAGTGAACGTTACATTAGAGGTTAATGGCAAAGCTGTGTATGGACCGAAGTGATATCCTGCATATGTATATTGGTTAGCAGTTCCAACTGCAACCTTATGAGATCCTAATACTACATACATCGTCCCGTTTGGACTACTTAATGTTCCAGTTGCTACATATAAGTTAACTACTGCTCCTGAATATACACCAAATGTTGAAGTCTCCGGCAGAGTAGATATTAAATTACCACCGTAAGATGCTACAAACATCCCGTTCATGTAAACTATAGTACTTGCATTGCTTGGATTATACATTACCGTTACCGTTGCATACTTACTAGTTATTTTAACGCTTGTTACTTGTATTTGGGTAATGCTTGCATTGGCTGCGTTAATATCAACTACCTTAGCACTTGGCTGTTGTACTACTGCATAGCTTATCTCAACTGGAATACCAGTTGTAGCGTTAATATACTTTGCAGTGAATATCCATTCAACCGAACCTGGAGTGGTTGGTGACATCACATAGAATTCGCCAACTATTAGTAAGGTCTTATTTGTTACATAGGCTCCACTAACAACATCATGATAGGTTACATATAGGTAGCTTCCATTCAGAGCAGCTGTATTTGGTAGACCTAATAGTGTAGCCAAAGCTGATATGTTAAATAATGTAGTCTCGAATAGTGGGCTGCATTGAGATACTTCACCTAAGCTTGTGGATATTAACAACTTGCTAACATTCAATGGTGATAATACTATTGACTCGTTCATACCATTTAGTTGCACAGTTATTGCAGTAATGTTACCTACGTTAAATCCGTTTTCTACAGCCTCAATTACACCACTTTGAGGACCTATGCTTATACTGCTATAGAACACATAGTATGGATCGGAAATCCCGAATGGCATGTATAGTTTGCCAACCGGGAATACTTGTGGCATTATTAATTCTGGAGTAACATTTGCAAACGTTAGAGTTACCTTATTGGTCTGATACTGTCCTGTACTTAAATAATAGAAGTAAGAAGCATAGTCGGGACTCACATACCACATTACAATCTTGGTGTTTAGTACATACCCTAGTGGCATGTACACAGTTACTACATATGTTGGAGTTGAGATGTTGTATAAGATATTTGTCGTAACAGTATAGCTAGTTCCTGGTTCAAACTTAAAGTCCACTGGATAATATCCAGCTGGAGCTGAAGTATAAGTCAATGCTACTGTTTGTCCATTTAATGTAACAGTAGTAGTTACGGGGGTGGTAGTTGCATTGGGTAGAGGACCTAAGGTTATATTCTTTATCAACTTAGTACCGTTATAAATCGCAACATGTAGGCCAGCATTGCTCATTAAGTCACCTTCTCCCGCAAAAGTAGCATTATTAACTTTGGAATTTGCTGTGGAGGTTTGCAATACTGAACCAGCATCACTCACTTGAGCTAACGTATACATGTTATCGCATGTTAGACCAACTAACGGAGTCTTTGGTACAGTGAAAAAGCTTGGTAGTGCTATATATGCTCTGAATGAACCTAGTGCAATTGGAGTACCTTGAGTGTCAACACCAGTTACAGTCACTGTTGTAGACGGACCCCATATGTGGAAAGTCACTAGATATATGTAACCTAAACTTTCAACAGTGAATCTCAATGGCATAAATACCGCGAAGGATAGTGGAGCTCCGGTTAATGTAGTAGCTATTACATCATAATCGTTGTAATGTACTAAAGGTAAAGACGAGGCCTTAGTTAGATTACCTACAGCCTCAGCAGAATTTTTGGCTTGTGCCAATTCACCCAAATACGTGCTTATTAATGTTGATGGATTTAGTTCAGCTTCGTATACAGATCCATTTAACAAGTAATTACCTGATGAAATAGAGTACTTACCAGTTATGTTAAACATTATTACTACTTGTGGGAAGCCAGTATTTAAAGACACTATTTTATTTATTACTGTCTGGTTATATATTACTGTCGCACTATTATCATCACCCAAGTTTATTGGAACTATAGGGGCTATGAAGAAGGTAAAATTAGCCATTTCGCCAGGTTTACTGAAGAAGAAGTTTATTGTACCATTGAATATATTTGCACTTAATGTTGCACTGCCATTCTGATATATGAAAACGTTAAATGCAACTCCTAATCTACCAGAGAAGATATAATTGCCAGGTGGGGTTACGTTAAAACTGTTAGATGTGTAGATAGTAGTTCCAGTTTGTAATGTTAGAGTTACATTCTCATGAGCAGTAACGTTCATTTGACCATTGAACATTAATATTGGACTTTGAGTTGGAGCAGAGTATAATATCGTATTATTTGATAAGTAGTATTTTTTAAATGGAGGAGCTTGGAAGTTAGCTGTTGGTTTAGAAGCACCAGGAGAAGTATACGTTGTGTTCGCAATCACGAACCAGTATATTAAAGCAGGGGCTAATGAGGAGTAAGTTAAAGTAAAGTTGAATGGTGATGTAGTAGTTGTAATGTAATTATCGTACACAGCTACGGTTATGTTGCTTCTTCCAACTGCGTAATTAGCACCGGGTAACATTTTTGAGTTAGTATAGTATAGTGGATTTAATAATGTACCTACAAGCTTTACTTGCGGAGATATTGTTATGGTATAAGTGACTCCAGCGTAAGAGAATTCTAGTTGAGTGCCTGGTGGTAGTTTTCCTAAACCGTTATATGCGTATGTCTTGCCATCTTTTTGAGCTGCTTGACTAATCAAATATGGTAAGCTTAGCTCACTCATATACTGATTAACTTTTACGCTTCCATTAGTGTAGTTAACGATAGCATAACTTTTAGAAGGAGTTACACCAATGCTTTGTTCATAACTATATGCTAATTCTTCAGAGGAAGTGGGTGTGCCATATTCACCAGTAGTATTTAGTAGTAAAACTACGGAATTATGAGCCACATCAAAATAGGCGAGCTTTTTAAAATTGGAATCACTTAATGTTATTGTTCCATATCCTGAACCATTTGGAAATTTAACACTAAATGTTATAACGTTTAAAGTATAATTAATCGCTAATCCATAATCAAGCTCTGTTGCTTGAGCTCCTATTGTAGCGTTTGAGCTAGCACTAAAGAATAGGTTTATGATCATATTGGAAGTGTTGTAGACAGAGGTGACAGATGGTATTGTGTATATTGCTGAATTGTTTGAGTTTGCTGCTTGTGTTGGCACTACAAATCCAGTTATTATGCCTAAAGTAGATAGGAGGAATACAGAGGTTAGGATTAGACCTAGGGTTTTATTCATACTACCTCTGGTGGTGGAATATGTGAAAATACTTTATAAAGCTTTGTATACAGATTGAATTTTTAGAAGTGGACCGGCCGGGATTTGAACCCGGGACCTCTCGGATGCCAACCGAGCACTCTTCCAGGCTGAGCTACCGGCCCACTGGTTAAGAATTTTTATTTAGACTAAATAAAGTTTATGCGATTGGAAGAGGATTAGGGGGAATGACTACTCTAGGAATAGTTTATGATAAATTTCTCTCCCCATATTTTGCAGGAGGAGGTGCAGTTCACGCTTATGAGGTCACTGTAAGACTTAAAAATTACTTTAAAGTTATCTATTACCCTAGTAGTACTGTCCTAGTTTGGGATAAGGAAGTAGTAAAAGAGAAGGCAAAGGAGTTAGAAACACAAGGTATAAGAATTGCTAATGAATTTTATGAGATATTGGAGAAGAGGGAGAAGATTAGTAAAATCAAGAAGTTTTTATTTGCTGATAAGGTAACTAAGGAGTTTTCTAAAGGTTATAGGGTTGATTCTGATATTTTTGTATCAACCTGACCATACATCACTTGATATTTTCTAGAGAGTGTCCAGAATGCAAATAATTCAATAAAGCTTGAAGGAGAGAAATATAATATTATATAAAATAAAGCATTAAGTACAATTACATCTTTCAATACAGCAGAAGATTAATTTTATATTGTAATGAAAAATAATAGATTTGAGAGAAAAACAGAATTTCAAATATAGCCTACACTACTCTCGTTTCCCAGGAGTGTGGCCACCAATTTCATGCGTTTGAAATATTTGCGTTTATAATTATCACTCCCCTATCCACTAAATACACTTGAGTGTAAAGAATGTTGTAGATTAGGAAGAAGGTCGAGAGCCCAACTCGTTAACCTATTTGAACTTTAGGTGAAGCGAAAGTCCATTGAGGAGAGCCTATGCTTCAATGTCCTTGCTCAGCGTAATCCCTCCTACCAAACCCTCCTATGCTAACATTAAACCAGTCAAAGGCACTATAAGCTGGTAAACCATCATGAAAGTAAATCACTCAATTAACCCTCCTAAAGTACTTACTAGCAATTTCCTCAATCCCCCTCGTGTTAACTAGCACAATCAATACGTGAAAACTACTCCTCAACACAACATCCCTAACGATCCAAACGTAATAATAATTACCCCTAACGCAAACAACCTTAGTCTCGTCAATAGTGTTTCAAGGATACAACGTACTTAACGTTACCAAGCCTCAGTAGAGCAAAGTGGAGTGTGATAACCTCCAGGAGGATAAGTCAGCTAGATAACTCGCTAGGCTTAATGCGATCTCCTCCCTAACGTGAAATCTCGGCTTAAGATTAATATACTTCATTAGGATTAAAATAACTTGGGTGAGCACGGGAATATTCCGTCTATTAGACATGTGTTTACCAACAAAAATCTCATGCTCACCAAAAAAGGTATTACGCTAAGCAAAAGGATTTATTTTACGCGTAAAAACGATTTGCACAATTTATTTCAAATTAAGCAAATTGCTGTCTATATTCCTTGATTTCATCATAAACTAATTAATATAGGAAGAGTCGTGAATTGTGTGGTTAGTTAAGTTTTTTATTCTCATAACTTTCTTTCTCTTGTGATTTCTGTTATTGTTAATGAGTATTTTAAGAGGGGTTTTCTGAAGGATGCTCTTCACAGTGTTTTTTCTCAAACATTAGACAAGAGTTTGTATGAGGTTATTGTTGTTAAGAGGGAGGAGGATAGGGAGGTTGATGATTATGCTAGGAAGAATGGTGCTAAGATAATTTACGATGATTCACCTCAATTAGGTAAAAGGTTTTATGTTGGTATTGAGGAGTCACGTGGTGAAATTATTACATTTCTTGAGGATGATGATATGTATGCTCCAGAGAAGTTGGCTTATATTCGTGAAAAAATGGGTGATAAAGTTGTTGGTGGGTTTAAGAATTTGTTATATAAAATTGACTATAAGGGGAATGTGATAGGGAAGGAGGAGAAGTTCATAGCTAAGGATGAATTAGTTACTCCACAGAACTACAAAAATGGAAAGTATATTAGATTTTTTGGGAATAATTCTTCTATAGCCGTGAGGAGAGAAATAATAGGTGAGGAGTTAAAGAAGATAGATCTAGTTGTTGATAGATATCTATCGATACTCTCAATTTGTTCTGGTGGTTACTATTATCTCAATAATTACCTAACATATTATCGTATTCACCCTCAAAACGATTCTAGGAATAGAAACTTAGAGAGAAGAATTAAAGGGAGTTTAAGGTGTTTTTCTGATCTTCAACTTATTTACGAGAAATATAAAAATTGCTCTAAAGAGATTGAGAAGACTATAAGACTATTTCTCCTTATGTATAAAATGCAACTTTCAATTTACTCTCTTTTCCCCGAATCGAATCTTCCAAAATTTAACTTAACGGCAAGGGAAAAGTTATTCTTGTTAAATACTGCAAATCTCTTTCCAATAAATACTGTGAAAGTTATTCTACTTTCATTGCCTAGCGAGGAATTGAAGAGAAGAGTATTTTCATATCTATACAAAAAAGACCAAAGACGTCTCAAACGCAAATAATTCAATAAAGCTTGAAGGAGAGAAATATAATATTATATAAAATAAAGCATTAAGTACAATTACATCTTTCAATACAGCAGAAGATTAATTTTATATTGTAATGAAAAATAATATACTACGAAGAAAAATAGAATTTCAAATAGTAGTTTCCTGAAAATTACGTATAATATATAACGTTTAATTTTTCCAATGCAAGATAAGGTATATCTATACTATACTATGTATGCTTCAACTATTTACGATTATTTAAATCTTTTTGGAGAGAATCTATGTTAGTGCTCAAGGTTTAAGGGATCTAAGATGAATTTACGTAAAGTACTAATCGAGATTCTTCCTCTTTTCATAGGGAACTTATATAGACCATTTCGTATCTTGTTAAGGTTTTTTAAAAATGTTTTTACAACCGAAATCCTCACTTTTTGGGTAGGGAAGAGGTCGAAATTAACTTAATCTTGTGTATGGGTCCGCCGGGATTTGAACCCGGGACCACGACGACCCGAACGTCGCATCCTAGTCCAGGCTAGACCACGGACCCCTATTATTTAAATTATAACTCGTGTTTATAACACTAATGGCAATTGATGAACTATTCGATTCCTATGTGATAGAGACTATCGGTAAGAGAATATCTGGAGATATTGTTTGGAGTAAAGATGTTTCCGCATCCTTAAGGAAATGGAGGGAGATGTTTAACATTTCCCAAGGTGAATTGGCTAGGGAGATGGGGATTAAACAGTCTGTTATCGCAGATTACGAGAGGGGGAGAAGGCAAGCTGGTAGTGAGTTCATTAAGCGCTATGTTTCTGCTTTGATTTCTATAGACGCTAGGAGAGGTCATAAGGTTACTAAAGAGTTGGCTAAGATGTTCGGTATAAATTTCCCTTTCATTGTCGACATGAGGGATTTCAATTCTCCTATTGGCATAGATAAGTTAGTTAGGGCTGTTGATGGCGTTATTGTAAACTCTTTTGTTACTGATAAAAAGGTTTATGGTTATATTGTTACTGATAGTATTAGGGCTATTCTGAGTTTGAGTGGTTTAGAGTTTTATCAAGTATTGAGCATGATGGTGAATAGGGTTGTGGTCTTCACAAGGGTAAGTAGCGGTAGATCTCCAATGATAGCACTTAAGGTTGCCCCAATAAGGCCTCAAGTAGTGGTTTTCCATAGACCGATTAAGCTAGATCCCTTAGCTTTAATGCTAAGTGAGGTTGAGGAAATAAATGTTATAGTCTCTACTAAACCAACTGAGGAGGATTTGATCAAGAGTTTGAAGTCCCTTCTTGCAGAATCATAATCGCCTTTGCTATATCACCATTCGCCTTAATTAGGGCTTCTCTTGCCTCTTTTTCGCTTTTTCCGGTCTGTTCTGCGACGAATTTTACATCTTCTTCTTTTATCTCTACTTGCTGATTACTTTGTTTTTGCTCTTCCCTAGTTTGTCCGCCGAATATAACTATTGCCTCATTGCCCATGACGTTAGTTTTTGTAACAGTGGGATTTTCGATTATTATATTCTTTTCATTAGTCTCAATTATCACTCTGATTGCATTTATTTGTTCAGTTTTTATTCCCATTCTTTCCATTTTCTTTAGGTCAGAGGGTTTTATTTTTACCATTACAAGTTTTATTGAAGAAGAAGTAAACTTAATAGTTTGCGGTTACAATATTTCACAAATGAATTACTTTCTGAAAATATTAGGTGGTGGAAGAGAGGTAGGCAGGTCTGCCATTGAGGTCGGAAATAGTGATAGCAGTGTAATATTAGATTACGGAGTGAACTTTGATGAAAAGGATAATCCAAATTTTCCATTGCAGGAAGTACCTAGTAGAGTGAAAGGCTTCATTGTATCCCACGCACATTTGGACCACATAGGGGCATTGCCTATCTATCAAATAGGTTCACTGAATACTAAGGTATATGGCACTGTGGCAACTAGGATAATAACAGAGGTTATGTTAAAGGATTTTCTAAAGCTTTCCGGTTCTAAAATACCTTACGAGTGGGTTGAGGTAAGGAAGACAATGGACAATTTTATGACGATCGGATATGGAGAAGAGACGGAAGTTGATAGTATGAAAATCTCGTTATACAATGCTGGCCACATACCGGGAAGTTCAATTATTAAGGTGTCATCAGAGAAAGGTTCAGTAGTTTTTACTGGAGACATTAACTTAACGGAGACTAAATTGATGAAACCAGCGGAAATTGAGAGTATAGGAGATGCAAACGTTTTAGTTATGGAGTCAACTTATGGTAAATTTAACCATCCCAACAGGAAAGACGTTGAAAATGAATTCTATGAGAAGGTTGTAGAAGTGGTAGAGAGTGGTGGGACTGTTTTAGTACCAGCTTTTAGCTTGGCTAGGAGCCAAGAAGTCTTGTCTGTATTAGCGGAAAGGGATTTTCCTTATCCAGTTTACTACGATGGAATGTCTAGAGAAATAACGGAGATAATGCTTGGTTTTAGAGAGTTTTTGAATAGACCGGATTTACTTAAGAAGGCTTACGATAATTTCAATTACGTTAAGGGATGGGAGGATAGGCATAGGGCATGGAAGGAGAAAGGAGTTATCGTTGCTAGTGCGGGAATGCTTAAAGGTGGACCAGCTGTTTATTATTTCAAAAAACTTTCAGAAAATAGTAAGAATGCAATATTCTTAGTTAGTTACCAGGCCATTAACACACCAGGAAGAAGATTATTGGAAATGGGTAAGTTCGATGAATATTCTGGGTTATTAAAGGCTAGATTGGAAATTTTTGACTTCTCAAGTCATGCTGGGAGAAGGCAATTATTAGAAATAGTTAAATCAATTAAGGGTTTGGAAAAGGTGGTACTAGTTCACGGTTCTCCAGATAATGAAACATCATTGGCTGATTTAATAAAGCAAGAGACTGGAATTGAAGTTGTAATTCCGGAAAATGCTCAAGAAATTAGTTTATAAATGTTTAAAGTAGACGTAATTTGTGATAATACTATTTATTCACGCCTCAGACTTCTCATTTAATGTAAAGGAGAAAGCTATTAAGGAACCAGAAGAGGCTAAATTGAAGTCAATAGAGTTGAAGAACGTTCTAGTGTGTTTTACTACAGTTGAGAAAGGTGATGATGAGGAGATTTTAAACAAGGCAATAAATGATATCTTAGATGTTTATAATAAGGTAAAAGCGGATTCCGTGGTTATTTACCCTTATGCCCACTTATCTTCTAACTTAGCAAATCCAGATATGGCGATAAAGATACTCGAATCGTTGGAGAACTTATTGAAGGACAAGGTAAAGGTTTATAGGGCACCATTTGGTTGGTATAAGGCTTTTTCTATATCTTGCTATGGTCATCCCTTAAGCGAGTTGTCAAGGAGAATAAAAAAGAGTGAGGAGTTAGAGAAGAGTGAGGAGTTGAAGTACTGTGAAAAGTTCGGATTTCCCACCTCTGCTGAAAGCACGTTCATGAGGAGAGCAGTAATAGGATATTTGAGAAACCTATTTCAACCACTTTATGAATCTGAGAATAATGAAATCGTAAGTAATGGCGAGATGAGCGTACTTTATCAAAATACAGAAAGCGGAAGACCTCTCCCATGTATCAATGAAAATCCTAGGGTAATAGTAGTTTATGGTGGTGTTAAGGAATTAGATTTTCCTAAAGAGATTGCTGATAGTAAAAATAGGATTAAGATCTGGTGGATAAAGGAGGGTAGGACTTATGTAGACGTTGGAAGATTGGTATATTACTTCATTTTAGAGTCGATTAAGAAACAGCCTCCTACTTTGCCAGATTGGCTTAATCCAATTCAGGTTAGACTCTTACCAGTTAAGAAGGACTTCTTAGATTTCTCAACACAAGTTGCAGAAAGGTTAAGAAAGGAGGGAATAAGAGTTAACATTGACGATTTGGATGATAGTTTAGGAAATAAGATAAGGAGAGCTGGGACTGAGTGGATACCTTTCGTTATAATTATAGGAGAAAGGGAAGTGAAGACTAATACGCTCACTGTAAAAATTAGAGTGAATAATGAGCAAAAGAGTATGAGTATCGAGGAGTTAGTTAAGGAGATAAAGGATGAGGTTAAGGAAAGGCAGAATTTACCACTTTATTATAGCCTCTATAGGCGATAAAACCGATAAGGTGGTGAAGTGTGAAATTTTAAATCAGACAAATATCTCACGCTGCGATTAAATAGAATGATCCAGACCTTGTATGTATGAGTAATGTAAATCCATAATAAATTAGAATAACTCCTTAACCGGAGGAATTAAGTCTAATAGGCGTAAATGAATTTTTTATTTTAAATTCAGATTTTTCATGGATGATAGTAGAAGCTAAGGTTCCGTTAAAGCTAACGTTATTTGGAGAGCACGCTGTAGTTTATGATAGGCCAGCCATTGCGATGACTATTTCAGAGAGCTTAAAGGTTAGAGTAAGTGAGAGTGATAAATTCCTAATTATATCGCCATCCCTTAATATAAGAGGGGTTAAGTTAGATCTAAATGAGATGAAAATTGAGAGTGATGAAGCGAAAAAAGTGCTTAGATACGTATTTGAGGTATTAAATTACTTTGGAATGAAGAGACCAGTAAAAATAGAAATAGATTCCACTGTTGAACCATCTGTTGGATTAGGTACTAGTGCTGCTGTTATTGTTGGTACTGTTGCTGCTTATTCCAGATATTTAGGAATTGAGTTAAACAAAGATGAAATAGCTAAAATTTCCCACGACATAGAGTTAAAGGTTCAAGGAATAGCAAGTAGAATGGATACCTATACTGAAACTTATGGTGGTTTAATTTATTTTCCACCGGGCGGAAAGGGATTTGAAAGGATAGATTCTGATTTTAAATTAACTGCTGGGTATATAAAGAGGAGTATGAGTACTGCTGATGTTTTATGGCGGGTTAGAAAACTCAAGGAATTAAACAAGGAAGTCTTCGATAGTATATTAGATGTAATAGGTGAGATAACTAATAGAGCTAGATCCTTAATATTTGAACAAAATTACGAGGAATTAGGACTCTTAATGTACGTAAATCACGGCTTATTGTTTTCTTTAGGGGTAACTTCCCCAGAAACTGATGAGATAGTTTCTAGAGCTAAACAATTGGGAATAAAAGGTTGTAAGATCAGTGGAGGAGGGGCTGGTGGTTCTATAATATGTGTAAAGTCCAATGAGGCTGAAGTTCTTTTAAGGAGTTACAACGCTAAGATAGTTGACTCAACCCTAACTAAAGATGGAGTCAATTTTTCGATAATATGAGGAAAAGTCTAATTTACCAGTAACTAAAAGATAGATTATTGTGTGTGGAATTATAGGGGTTGTGTCGAATAGGGAAAGCAATAGACTAGCTGAACTAGTAGTATCATGCCTAAATAGACTAGAATACAGAGGCTATGATAGTGTTGGTGTTGCTGCGCTTTCAAATACAAATTTAGAGATAAGAAAGGCTAAGGGTACGGTTGAGGAAGTAGTAAGGAAGAAGAATATTAAAGAATTATCTGGTTACGCGTTTTTAGGACATACTAGATGGGCTACTCACGGTGGTCCTACTGACTATAATGCTCATCCCCATACAGATTGCAATAATAATATAGCGGTAATTCATAATGGAACTATAAGGAACTTTAAAGAACTAAGAGATGAGTTACAAGCTCTAGGACACAGGTTCAAGAGTGAGACTGATACTGAAGTAATACCTCATATGATGGAGGAATACATGAAAAGGGGTGTGGACACTTTTCAAGCATTTAGAAGTGCAATAAGGGGTATTCAAGGTAGTTATGCAGTTTTAGCAGTAGTTAAGGGGGAAAGGAGAATTTTCTTTGCGAAGAGAGATAATCCATTAGTAATAGGATTGGGAGACGAAAAGACGTTTATAGCTAGCGATATTCCTTCGTTTTTACCTTATACTCGAAAGGTTATAGTAATATCTGATGGAGAGCTAGGCTATATAACGCCAAATAGCGTTTATATAGAAGACGAAAACGGCAATCCAATAGACGTCACAAGTAGGATAAAGATAATAGATTGGGACGCATCATCAGCCTCCAAAGAAGGATACCCTCACTTTATGCTTAAGGAAATTCATGAAAGTCCGATAGCTGTTAAAGATACAATTTCTGGACTTTTAAGTGAAATTGATAAGATAAGTGAAATCGCTGAGGAAATAAGGGAATCCTCTAGAATAATAGTTACTGCTGCTGGAACAAGTTATCACGCTGGGTTATATTTCTCTTTATTACTTGCTAGAAAGGGGTATACGAGTATTCCATTAATTGCATCAGAATATCATAATTTTAGAGCCAGAAAAGGTGATATTGTAATTGCGATAAGTCAAAGTGGAGAAACTCTAGATGTAAAAATGGGAATTAGGAAATTTAAAGAGGAAGGGGCTAAAATAATCGCGTTAACAAATGTAATTGAGAGCGATATAGCTAGGGAAAGCCACTACAAACTATATATGAGAGCTGGACCAGAAATTGGAGTTGCGGCTACAAAAACTTTCACATCTGAAATAGCATCTTTACTCTTTTTGTATTCCCTAATAGAAAAAGAAAGCATAAATTATCTAGAAAAGGTCCACGAGACAGTGAGAAATGTAATAACTGAGACTGAAGGATTTGCTAAGAAAATTGGGGAGGAATTAGCTACTAAAAACAATGTTTATTATTTAGGAAGAGGACTTGGAGTACCTTTAGCAATGGAAGGGGCATTAAAGATAAAGGAAATAGCATACATTCACGCTGAAGCATATCCGGCTGGAGAAAGTAAACACGGACCAATAGCGTTAGTTGAAAATGGATTTCCAATAGTCTTTATAAATGATGGAGAACTGGTAGATGAATTGGAGAAGAATTTACAAGAGATGAAAGCGAGAGGTGGTAAGACTTATTCAATAAGTGTAAATAAAAGACTTAGCTTCGCAGATACTGAGATTCTGGTAAACGCTGATGAAAAGGTATCTTCACTTGTGATAGCTCCTATAATCCAATTAATAGCGTATTACGCTTCTGTTAAGAGGGGATATGATCCAGATAAGCCTAGAAACTTAGCCAAAACAGTCACGGTTGAGTAAAGATGAAGGCTATAGTGTTAGCTGGGGGAAAGGGAGAAGGACTATTGCCATACACTCATAAGATTCAGAAAGAGGCTATTACAATACTAGGTAAAGCGATAATAAATTACACAATAGATGGTCTAAAGAAAGCGGGTATAAAAGAGTTTGAGATAGTCGTAAACGAGAAGGGAAGCCAAATAGAAGAAGAGATAGAGAAGCTTGATGTATCCTTTGAGACTATAGTGCAAAAGAGACAAGGAATTGATGGAGCGATTCTAGATGGTATGGAAAAGATTGATGATGATATATTTGTGTTGGCATTTGGTGATATTATAGCCCCTGCGGAGTTCTACAAGAGCCTTATGGACACTTACATAATGACAGGTAGGCAAGCGGTTATACCTTTGATACCAGTAAGTGAGGGAACAGAAACTTACGGTTTGGTTAAAATCATTGACAATAAACTGAAGGTAGTTAAAGAAAGCTCAACTCTAGCATTAGGTGGAGCTTACATATTACCAAAACCAAAAGACAATTTCACTTCTCTTCTGGATTATATTGATCTTCTCTCTAGTAGAGATAAACTCAACTATTTTATTTGGTCGGAGAGTTGGGTTGACATAGGTTACCCAGAGGATTTACTATTTGCATTAGAAACGTTGCTGAGAAGAAAAGAGAGCGTGATATCAGATAAGGCTGAGATTTCGAAAAACGCAATAATAGGAAAAGGAGTTATTGTTGAAGATAATGTAACAATAGAAGAATATGCAGTGATTAAAGGTCCAGCTTATATTGGTAAGAACGCTTATATAGGATCATTTTCTTTAGTAAGAGATTATTCTTCCATAGAAGAAGGAGCAAAAGTGGGAGCTTACTGTGAAATTGCCCATTCTCTGATCGAACCCTTTGCTGAAGTGGGTTCTAAATCGTATTTGACTTACTCAATAGTGGGTAAAAGAGCTAAGATAGGTGCTTCTGTCGTAACTGCGAGTTATCCAGCACAATCACTAAGTAGACCTAGATTCAACAAACTAGGTGCTTTAATTTCACCAGAAAAAGTAATTAAACATGGAAGTGTAATAGAGGCCGGAATGAAGATTTAATAAAAAAGTCTAAATTTCTTCAGCGTTTTTCTCTATCTTCTTCTTAAAAGAACTACGGCAACCACTACTATAACTATTATCACTATTACAATACCTATTATAATTGGAGTTGATAGCCCAGAGCTGGTAGCAGACACTGTTGTTGAAGAAGACGAAGATGTAGTTAAAGTAGAAGTTGTAGTTGAAGTAGTTGAAGTTGTGGACGTAGAAGTCGTAGTCGAGGACGTAGAAGAAGTCGTAGTTGAAGTAGTTGAAGAAGATGTAGTTAAAGTAGAAGTTGTAGTTGAAGTAGTTGAAGTTGTGGACGTAGAAGTCGTTGTACTTGTTGTTGAAGTAGTGCTGGTGGTCGATGTTGTACTGGTCATTGTTGTAGTTGAAGTAATAGTAGGTATTAATCCAGTACTTACTATACCATGAGGTGTGATATAAGTTATATTTATTTGATATTGCGTTCCGGTATATTCTTCAGGTATCTTTAATTCTATCCAAGAACTACCATATGCAAATTCAGTGCTATTACTGCCAAAGTAAGGTTCTTGAGATGATTGATCATTTATTTTTAGTGTTGAAGTGAAATTACCTAGGACTGTTATAAATGGCTTAAGAGAAGAGGATTGTGGTAAAACCTCAACTATAACTTTATCGATTAAGCTAAATGGATATTTAGATAGGATGTATGTGTACCCATTTGTTGTTACAAACGATACTGTAATGTTATTAGATGTATATGTATTAGATGTAATTAAAGTGCCATTTAACCCATAACTAACATTTACAAAAATTAAAAATGGAATGTATCCTAATACTTGCTGATAATTACTAATATTGTAGAACTGAATATAATTGTAGAAATAATATAGACCTTGCGGGACGTAACCTGGTACTAGAATCGGTATGTAAGAGGAATTTAAGAGAGGTGGTTGTAATTCAAATGGAGCGTTATACAGCCTATACATATTGGTGATAAATATTGATGAATAGGTATATGTTGCTACGGATATATTCCAACCACGAATATTTGTTATTGTTAGATTTACCGTGTAGAGCTTATTTGGTATTCCACTCACTAACATTAGGTTTGCACTATTATTTAGTAAGATGTTAGCAGATACGACCTTAGATACACTATTCACGTTAATTGTTAGAGACTGGCCGTTCACGGTTAAAACGTTCTTACCGGTCGGTAAAGATAATGTAACCGGAGAGTATGAATAGGGAGGAATAGTTATTGTAGTATATGAGTTACCATTAAGATAAACAGTTACTGTTTCACTAGTTGGGTTATTATTTATGACGTAAGCCGTAAATGAGGCTGATGAACTAGCAGTAGGAATTGTAATAAAGCCGGTTGGAACGAGTGCTATATTACTTACTGTTTGTGATTGTGCTAGCGTCAGTGGAATTGCAAACATTAAAATTGCAAATAGAGATATAAAACCAGTTACAAGTACTTTTCTTAAACTCACTGACATCACATTATGCAAACCGTGTTTATAAATAAACTTTTTGCTTAGTAGTATTATGTTAGAAAGTATTAAATACAGTACTTCAAGTAATTTTAGATAGAAGATTTATTATCAATTTTCCTTCAATGTATCATTAACGCCTCTTAAAAAAAATTTTTAAATAAAACTGCATATAGACCTAGTGTTAATTCTTGTATTGACTAGAATATTCCAAGATAATGTCAAAGTTTATAATTCAATAAAAAGATCTTAACTTAATGATTATCTTAACAAGAAAAGATCTAGATGAACTGCTAAACGCCGAAATAGCTGTAAACTCAGTAAAAGAGGCATTCAAATTACATTACCAGAAGAAGATAAATCAACCACAACGTTTAGTAATGAGTATAAAGGGAAATTGGTGGGGTTTAATGCCCTCAGCAACTGACTATTCTTTCGTAACCAAAATAGTTAATGTTATACCGGATAATAAAGGAAGAGGTTTACCATCAGTTCAAGGTGTTGTAATATTGATGTCACCAGATACCGGAGAAGTATTAGCGATAATTGATGGAACAATACTAACTGCAATAAGAACAGCAGCAGCAAGTATATTATCAACTGAGATAGCCATTAATAGTAGAAATATTGGCAATTTGGGAATAATAGGTGCAGGAATTGAAGCATATTATCACGCTAAGTTAGCCTTAGAATACTTCCGAGTTCAGAAAATTTACATTTCTGCTAGAAAATCTCACTTCGAATTAGCTAAGAAAGTTGGTGGTGAGGCTACAGACTTAGAAACATTATTAAAGAATTCAGATATCATTTTCGCAACCACTTCATCAAATGTTCCAGTAGTATTAGGAAAATATCTAAAAGATGTATTTCATATATCAAGTATAGGTGCACATACCCCCGATTCAAGAGAGATAGACGACGATACCATAATAAAGTTAAAGAGTTATATTGTAGACTCATTAGAAGCAGTTTCTAAAGAAAGTGGCGATTACATTATTCCTAAACAAAGAGGATTATTGGAAAATAAGATAATAAGGGAAGTTGGTGAAATAATAGATAAGGGTTTAAAGGTAGAAATGCCATCGTTATTTAAAACTGTGGGAATTGCAGCTGAGGATAATGTAACTGCTCATATGGCTTATCAAGAAGCTTCAAAAAGAGGAATTGGGGTTAACGTTTCCATATAATCTCTTGCACCTTCTCTTGCTTATTAACATATAACGCTAGAACAAATAGTAATGAGGATAGACGATTAAGATATTTAACATGAACGTCCTTAGCTCTATTTCTCCTTAGTAGCTTTACTACACTTCTCTCACTCCTTCTGCATACAGTTCTAGCCAGATGAAGAAAGGAAGCTGCGATATGTCCTCCAGGTAGAATAAAATTTCTTAACACTGGTAAATCCTTAGATAAATTATTGATCTGCTCTTCTATCCATTTTGTCTTATCTTCGTCGAAATTCAGGTCAAAGCCAGCGATTTCTGAGGAGAGTGAGAATATGTCTGATTGAATTCTCACTATAATTTCATGAAGTTGCGGATAAAGAGATGAAATAACACCTAAACTAGCATTTAATTCATCAAGGTCTCCAATAGCATTTACAATATCATCATCTTTCCAAATCTCACCAACTGAGGGTAATTTAGTCTTACCCTTATCACCAGTTCCGGTATACCAGATCGTCATAGGATATTATGTTCAAAGGGAGATTAAAAACCTCGCTAATTCTCTTTCATAAACTGTTGTGATCAAAACACCTTCCTTGTTTACAATTGCTATTACCGGTTTCTCAGTCTCCCTAAATTTTCTTAGCAAATCTATGATTCTCACGTTATCATATTCCATTGGAACCTCCTCAAGTGGTACATCACAAACTTTAGTATTTTCATATAGTTCTGGATCAATTTCAAGCAGAGTCTGTATCGACACATATCCAAGGGGTTTATTTTCATAATTTACAACAACTATACCCCTAACACCTCTTTCACCGATTTTAGTAATTACCGACCTTAAGTTCTCCTCACACGTAGCGTAAAGTGGCTTTATTTGTAGCTTAATTACCTCTTGAGACAGCTTCACTTTTTTACTCTCTGAAATTTTCTCTCTAGCTTTATAGCTTATTTGAAATAGGAGAGGAACTATTAAGGCTGAAAGGGAAATTGCCAAGATCGAAAATGAGTACGCAAATTCTCCTACATATCCTAACGTTAATCCAGTAAGTAATATTGATGAATCCACCCCTCCCTTAACGCTAGTTCCAATTCCATTAATCTTGCCCTCAACATTTACAACTTTTGACGAAATAAAGCCCGCAAGGAATTTAGAGGCAATTATAAGTGAGAAGAAAAGAAAGCCAAAAAGAATAATGGTTATGTCAATCTTAGTAACATATAAGCCTATACCCAAAAAGAATAATGGTTCAAAGAATCCATATGTGAATGCATGAAGTCTCTCTAACAACTCAGGTCTATCTTTTAAATAATCCTTTAATAATATACCCAAAAAGAAGGCAGATATAGCTGAATTAAACCTATATAACTCTGATAAATAGCCTATAATTAAAATTAGTGCAATAATAGAGGCAAACTCTATTTCTCTTGCCTTAAAATAATACTCTATTTTCTCTAGAATCTTGGCTAAAGTTCTACCGAACATTATCGTGAACGTAAATATTAGAAAAATTTCAAGCATTGTAATTAATATCTGACTAATCTTCAAGAGGATTGCAAATACTATTACAAAAATTATTTCTACAGAAATAACTTGTTGGAAAATTAAGTTAGAAATCTTATTGTCAGAAATTTCAACGTCCATCAACATTCTGGATAACGGACCAGCACTACTCATAGCCAATGGTACTGTGAGAATTAGGTAATCCTTAAGGCCAAGAGTATAGAGCGCAATTAGTATTACCGAGAATGGTACAATCGACTCTAAGATCGCTGCTAGAAATACTCTAGAATTAGATCTATTTTGGATATCAAACTCTTCTGCCCCAGCTAAGAATAACAAAAAATTATGCCCAGTGATGTAATAAACGAAATAATCTCATTTTAATCTTTATAATCCCAACTATGCCATCTCCGAGAATAATGCCCATTAATATAGGACCAACAAAAGTCACTAAACCAATTCTCCTAAATACCTCATCGGATATCTTGGCAACTATTAACATTATTCCTAGATACAATAGTGAAATCAGAAGTACAGATACCACAGTAAACTAAGTAAGTAGTACCATATTATTAAGAGTTTATCTTTTTGAGGCTGAATTCGATACAATACATTATATGTGAAGCTTGAACTAGGTTCTCCACCAGAATCTGGAGATCTCTATAATGCTTTCATAAACGCGTTAGTTATCGCAGGGGCTGGAAATGGAACCATAAAACTTTATTCCACCGCAGTAAAGGACTTCTTGGATTTTATAAACAAGGATCCTAGAAAGGTTACCAGCGAGGATTTAAACAAATGGATTACAAACTTGTTAAACAGAGAGGGGAAGGTTAAAGGTGACGAGTTAGAGAAAAAAAGAGCCAAGAGCGTTACTATCAGATATTATATAATTGCAGTGAGGAGATTCCTTAAATGGCTTAACGTTTCTGTAAAACCGCCTATTCCTAAAATAAGGAGAAAGGAAGTTAAGGCTCTAGATGAAACACAAGTTCTGCGAGTGCTTAACGCATGCAAGAGAACTAAGGATAAATTGATAATAAGATTACTATTAGATACTGGTTTACGTGCAAATGAATTACTTTCAATTCTAGTAAAGGATGTTGGTTTGGAAAATAATATGATTAGAGTTAGAAATACTAAGAGTGGAGAGGAAAGAGTAGTTTTCTTTACCGATGAGACTAAACAACTGCTAAGAAAATATATTAAGGGAAAGAAGCTTGACGAAAGACTATTCGATATAACTTACGATGCTCTATATAGAAAGTTAAAGAGATTAGGCAAGAAGGTCGGAATTGATTTAAGACCACATATTTTAAGGCACACCTTCGCTACCTTATCGTTAAAAAGGGGAATTAATGTAATAACATTGCAAAAGCTATTGGGACATAAGGATATAAAAACAACCCAAATTTACACTCATCTAGTTTTAGACGACTTAAGGAATGAATACCTTAAGGCGATGTCAAGTTCTTCCAGTAAAACGCCACTTTAACATTTCACTAACATATGATGCTAGATCTCTAATATTATTAAATGAAGCAGTTTGCAAATGTAAGTATTCAAATCTTGCTTGGTTCTCTAGCATTTTCTGTTGTAAGTCCTTAACTTTTTTAGATTGCAAAATTTTATTTAATGATTCTTCGGCTAAATTTCCTACTATCTCTCCATTTATATCATCTGGATAAGGTAAGTCACCATTAGGATATATGGTTATTGCATAACTTACTATCCTTTTGGGTACCTTGCCTATTATAGCATTTATGAATCCCCACGAATTATTTAGCGTAGAACCATATTTTCGCTTGAGATCATATAGCACTTTATAAAATTCATATGGATCTGGAGCTAACTTTACCTTTGAATTAGGATAATCTACTGCGGGCATTGCAAGTATCTTATATTTACACTCTGCTACCTTTCTAACTTTTTCTTCCAATTTGTATAAATTATATCTAGTAACTACAGTTTGAACGTTAACCTTAAGACCGTATTGTCTAAATCGGCATAAATTGTCTAACTCCTTCAGATTCCAATGATATTCATCTATTGAGTAATGCAAAAAGTCTATCTTGTCTGCTAATTTGGTGAGAAAATTCTCATCTTTAAGCCTATAACCATTAGTTGTAAGCATAACGTAAAAGGAACCATCATGTGCGTATTCTAAAAGATCTAAAATGTCTGGCCTATAAGTGGGCTCTCCACCTTCAAATGATAAAACAACTATTGACGAATCCCTCAAATTGTCTATTATCTTTTTCACTCTTTCTGTACTTCCCTCTCCTAATTCTCCAGAGTAATATGATGGAGAACAGAACGTACACCTCAAATTACATCTAGATGTTACCTTAAAGGTTGCATATGCTGGATTGAAAGGATCTTTGAGAATTTGCGTACTAATAAACCATTTTATGGCTTTTAAATCCTTATTCATAATTTTAATAACCTCCTTGTATGCTTTAAATATTCTTCAGCGTTCTCATCTATTATTGTAATCTCATTCTCTCTTAACTTCTTGATAACCTTTGCAGGAACTCCAACTGCTACGCTATAGGGAGGAATAACAGTACCTTGAGTAACTACGGATCCAGCTCCAATAATTGAGTATTCTCCAACTTGAGATCCATTAAGTAATATTGCTCCCATTCCCACAATAACGTGAGATGAAACTTTAGCACCATGAATAACAGCGTTATGACCAATTGTAACTTTATCACCAATTTCAACTGGATATCCATAATCTGTGTGGATTGTAGAATTCTCTTGCACGTTAGATTCTTTGCCAATCCTTATCTTATCATTATCTCCTCTAATCACAACATAGTGCCATATACTAGTCAAATCACCTATTTCTACATCACCTATAATATAAGAAGTAGGATGTATATACGCTTTCTGAGAAACCTTTGGGGTTTTACCTAAATACTCTTCTATTGGCATATATAGAATTTTTAGCCTTTCTTTATTAGCTTAGCTATGAAAAAACCGGTAATTTCGTGAATATGGGGATGAAATCTAATCTCATATTCTACTGAAAATCTTGGATCATCTATAACCTTCTCGTTCTCCCATGTTGTTACAGTGCAAGTAGAATAAAGTACTACCCCATTTTTCTTTAAAATCTTATAAGCGGAATTTAGGAATTGCTTCTGATATTTATGAAAATTAAGTATATCTTGTTTAGTCTTCTTATCGTATAATTTAGGTCTTATCCCTAATGCTGAACACGGGGGATCAATAATCACTTTATCTATCTCTCTTATATTGTAATCCTCGTAAAGATATCTCGAATCTGCTTTGTATATTTCTATTCTCATTCCCATTTTATTTACTAAATCTCTCAATTTCTTTACCTTATTCTCAGTATGATCAAAACCGATAAGCTTAACTCTAGGCTCTAACTGATAAATATGAGTCAACTTCCCACCAGGGTATGCAGTCATATCTACGATTTTCTCATTAGGCTGTGGATCAAGTAAATGAGCAACATACATTGATGCCTTACCTTGAACATATACTAATCCGTTTTTCAACTCTGGCAAATCAGCTAATTTAGGGGAAGTGTACAAGGATCTCGTAACCTCTACTACTAAATCAGTATTTATACCATAATATTTACCCTCAGCTACTGGAAACCCATTATCACTATAAACTGTAACCCTTTTTTCTTTAGGATCATTAATCAAAACTCTCTTCAAACCCGGTTTGTAAACGTTAGCCCCTAACATAACGCTCTCAGCAGTTTTCTTATCTACAATTACCTTATTTTCGTGAATTTCAATTTCATTTGGCCCTCTTATCTCAGTGTAAATTGCCTCCTTGAAATCTTCGTCTGGCTTAAAATGTAGAAGTTTTTCCAATATTTTTTCTACAGAAGTCTTTAGAGTATTCACCCTAACGTATAATCTAGGATTTGGTTTCCTTATGGAATCCAAAAAGTCGTTTAAGTATTCGCCATATACTTCTCTCAAATCACTAATTACGAACTCATCGTACTCCAGAATACCTTAGCACCCTCATTATTTGGTTCAGATATAAAACCACCAAATCTTGAAATTAATTCCTCACCCTCCCTTTTAGAACTAACAAATGTATAGACAGCAGGACCGAAGGAGGAAAGACCCGCGGGAAAACCAACCCTAGCCATATCCTTCATAAGTTTTCTGACCTTATCAGCTTGTAAAGAGACTTCAACCTTCTTAAATCCCAAATTTTGGATTAATGAGATCGCTTCTAGTGCCCCTTCTAAATCCCTTTCTGCAACTGACGGGATTAACTCCATTAAGACTACCCTCGCTAAAATGTCTAATCCCTCTAACTTAGCCTCCTTAAATGCCTTAATTTCATCATTGCCAAATATTCTTTTACCATCCTTAGGTATATTAACGTAGATGTACCAAGGAAAATTTAGCCTTGCTATTAATGGAGGGGGAGGAGCGGAGGAGAAATCTGACGGCAATAGCTCCTTTTTTACTTTAATGGAGTGCCCACCATCTACTATAAAACCCCCGTAATCGAAGGCATAAACGCCGACTCCGGATGTGCCACCTCTTTTTACCAATTTGGCTAGCTCGTACGAGTTAAGTCTCTTAAAATTATATTCAGCAGCTAGCTTAGCCACTGATAACAAATATTGTGTAGTGTGACCAAGTCCTACATGTTCGTCAAAGTCTTCCTCTATACATATTTTAGGGACCTCAAATGGTAAAGACACTTCAGGCTCGAAACAATTACCACTCCTAACCACTATCTTAGGATATTTTAAGGCAACTCCTACCCCGCCATCAATTCTGCCGTATTTCCCCTCAAGGTCAAACAACGTGATGTGAATGCGTGAAAGCCCAATGATCCTTATCATAAGAATTAATAAGATTGTGTGATAAAAAAGGAAACTATGAGTCTAGCAACATTACTTTATAAATGGTATAAAGAAACTCCTTCAAAGACCTTTCTAATCGATAAAAGCCAAGCAGTTACTTACGAACAAGCTGCTAGAGAAGTAGCATACGTTGCTTCTAATATCTCACCTGGAGATACTGTAGTTCATCTAATGTTCAATTCTCTACAGTCAATAATAAACTACTTGGCAGTATATTGGGCAGGGGGAAAGGTAGTTGCAGTTGATCCGCTAACTTCAGCCGAAGATTTAAAGTTCATTTTAGAGGACTCAAGCCCTGACCTAATAATAACTGACGAGGAGATATATAAGAGAGAATACGATGTGCTAAAATCGTATAAGGTTATAGTTAACAAGAAAGGAAAAGAGATTTTTGTAAAACCATATGAGTATAGAGAGGATGAGGTAGGCCTAATTTACTATTATGCTGGAATAGCAGGGAGAACGATGCAAGTATTGCATAGTGCTACTAGGGTTGAGCTTAACTCCGCAACAGTCTACAATGTAATTAACCTTAAAGAGATTAGGGGGATACTAACAGTTCCTATAGCTCACGTCTTAGGAAATAGCGTATTAGGTGTTACCTTGGAAGCTGGAGGCACGTTATACGTTATGAGTAAATTTAACGTTGATGAAGCAATTGAAAGTATAAATAAATATAACATTAACTATCTATCAACTGTTCCAACTGTTTACGATTACTTAAATAACGAGGAGAAAAGGAAATTAGATAGTTTAGAATTATGTGTAAGCTCTGCTGCACCATTATTTCCATCAACCGTAAATATCTTTAAGACTAAATACGGAAAAGATATCGTTCAACAGTATGGCTTTACTGAGGGTTTAATTCTAACTTTCCAACCCAAGGAACTAGCTGGGGTAATTTCAATAGGAAAGCCCTTGCCTGGCGTTGAAATAAAGATAGTGGATAACGAGGGCAAAGAGAGTAATGAAGGTGAATTGTGGGTTAAGGCTCCTTGGCTCATGTTAGGATATAAGGATAGAGAGGAGACAGTTAAAGTGTTTAGTGAGGGATGGCTAAGAACAGGTGATTTAGTTAGGATTGATGAGAAAGGTTTACTGTATTTTAGAGGAATTAAAAAGAGGATGCTAAAATTTAAGGGATATCCGATATTTCCAAGAGACTTAGAAGAAGTTTTGAAAACTCATCCACTCGTTGAAAACGTAAAAGTTATAGGAGAGGACGCTGGAAATTTAGGGCAACAACCTGTTGCCTTAGTTAAGGTGAAGGAGCCGAAGACCGGAATAGAGGACGAATTACTTAATTATGTAAATTCTAGGGTAGCTTTTTATAAGAGATTAAAGAAAGTTTATGTGGTAGATAAGATTGAGTGAAATTGACTCATTAATTAAGGAAGTTGCTGAAAGGCTACAAAAGAAGGGTGAAGAATATGGTAAAAAGAAGGAGGACGTTACCTTAGTCTTAACTGAAGAGAACTTCGATGAAGTAATTAAAAATAATAAGTTAGTTTTAGTAGATTGTTGGGCTGAATGGTGTGCTCCATGCCATCTTTATGAACCAATTTACAAAAAAGTTGCTGAAAAATATAAGGGTAAAGCCGTTTTTGGAAGATTAAATGTTGATGAAAATCAAAAGATTGCAGATAAGTATAGCGTACTTAATATACCTACTACGTTAATTTTTGTTAATGGCCAATTAGTGGATTCTTTAGTTGGCGCTGTTGATGAAGATACTTTAGAGAGTACTATAAATAAATACTTAGAATGATTGAGGTATATGCAAAAAAGAAATTGCAAGATTTTTTGTTAAATGTTAACTTCTCTGAAAAAGGAATAATTGCAATTACAGGTAAAAACGGTAGTGGGAAAAGCACATTACTAAAGATGATTGCCGGAATTCTAAGACCAGATGAAGGGTACGTTAAATTAAATGACATAGATATTACACATTTACCCATTAATAAGAGAAACGTTGTATTAGTGACTCCAGAAAGTTATATTCCCACATTAGACTTAAAGAAACATCTGAAATGGGGGGCTAAACTAAAGGGAAGAAAAGTAGATGATAAAGAAATAATGGAGTTAGCTAAATTGCTCGAAGTTCCCAATGAGAATAAAAAAGTAGGCAATTTGAGCTTAGGAAATAAGGAGAAAGTCTCATTAGCTACAGCCATTTTAGCAAAACCTAATTTAATTTTAGTTGATGAGGGATTCAGTAATATCTCGGAAAAGGAACATTTTATTAACATTTATATCGATTTATGTAAAAAGAATCAAATAGAACTAATTTATGTTACTCAAGATGTTGAAGATGTTAAATTTTCCGATCATCATTACGTGATGAAAAATGGATCTCTACATAAAGTTTTTTAAAAGATTTATAAGAGGATTGAAAGATTTTGAGAAATATCATGTGAAATCCTACATAAGAATGTGAAAACTTTCTATGATAATATCTAGCAATATTTTTAAACTATATATGAGTAGCCACATACATGCCAAGTACAGCAGAAGATGTAATCAAATTCCTAAAGGAAAATAACATAAAGTGGGTAGATCTACAATTTACAGATGTTCCTGGAAGACTACATCATATTACAATTCCTGCTAGCGACTTTGATTTGGAATCTTTAAAAACAGGCTTCGGCAAATTAGATGGAAGTAGTATAAGGGGATTCACAAGTATCTATGAAAGTGATATGGTACTACTACCAGTACCAGAAACCATGACGTTAGTTCCTTGGTCTCCTGGAGTAGCTAGAGTATTATGTAAGGTTTTCTGGGGAGGAGGAAAAGGAAGATTTGAAAGAGATCCTAGATTCATAGCTGAGGAAGCTGAGAAATATCAAGCAGAACAAGGTTATACCTCTTACTATGGTCCAGAATTAGAGTTCTTCATGTTCGATAAGGTAAAATTAGACGTAAGTACACCACAGTCTGGAACTGGATATAAAATTTATGCAAGAGAGGCTCCGTGGAGCGATAGTGGAACCTTTGTAATAAGATTCAAAGAGGGATATTACCCAGCACCACCAGTTGATCAATTAATGGATGTAAGAGTAGAGATCGTTGAGACTTTAGTTAAATACTTTGGATACACAATAGAGGCTACACATCACGAAGTTGCAACTGCAGGACAAAGTGAAATAGACTTCAGATTCTCCACTCTCGTAGATACTGCAGATAAGGTTCAAACTCTGAAGTATGTAGCTAAAAACATTGCTGCAAAACACGGATTAGTAGTAACTTTCATGCCAAAACCTATTTATGGTGATAATGGAACTGGTATGCATACACATCTTAGTTTATGGACTAAGGACGGAAAGAAGAATTTAATGTATGATCCTAATGAAGAATATGCAGAGATTAGCCAATTTGGAAGATATGTAATCGGAGGCCTTTTAACACATGCTAGAGCTTTATCAGCAATAGTGTCTCCTACTGTAAATAGTTATAGAAGGTTAATACCAGGATTTGAAGCACCAGTATACATAGCGTGGAGTAAGGGGAACAGAAGCGCTGTAGTTAGAGTACCAGCATATTACAAAGGAATGGAGAAAGCTAAAAGAATAGAGTACAGACCTCCAGATCCTTCAACTAATCCATATTTAGCATTTGCTGCATTATTAATGGCTGCATTAGATGGTGTGAACAAGAAAATAGATCCAGGAGATCCAGTGGATGAGAATATATATCACCTAACTCCAGAGAGGAGAAAACAATTAGGAATAAGAGAGCTACCTAGATCATTAGACGAAGCTTTAGACGAGTTAGAAAGTGATAAAGAGTTCTTAAAGCCGGTATTTAACTCGTCATTGTTAGATACTTATATAGATTTAAAGAGAGATGAGGCACGAAGTTTACAAGGTTATCCGCACCCAATGGAGTTGTACTATTATCTAGATTCTTAAATTGGTACAAAAATACCAGTATTTTTTAATGTATTTTTAAACTCATTAAGATCAAGGTAGTAGTCGAATTCATAATTTTTTGATGCCTCTTTTAGAATATTATAGTCGATATTAAGTAAGTTTGAATAGCTTGAAATCCATCTATCCATAGAAGACTTAAACCAACTAAATGACTCCTCATAAATACCCCTTATTTTCTCCCAATCCATATTATCCCTTACTGCTAATGTACAACAATGTAATGGCGTAAATCTGTGTACCTTATACCCCTTCCTCTCTAAAATTGACAAAAAGGGTTCCCAAATTGCTATACCATCCACTACCCCTTTTTCAAGAAAGTCCAACATTTGATATGAACTATAGGATGGAATGATCTCAATATTCCTAAATTCCCTAAATGCCCACATTTCCATACTTGACATCACAGTCGATGCAATTCTAGTGCAAGTTTTGCCTATAATTCCACCTCCTCCTTTAGCACCTCCTCCAATAATTCTTATATTACGATATATTGTTAAAAATATCATTTGCGTTATTATTGGTGATAGACCCAAATCTAACTTAGCTTCGACTAAATCTTTAGTTAAATCAATCCCATTTTCATAAATTTTAACAGTAACATTATATCCCCTATTTTCCAGATTTTTAATAAACGGAATTATGAACGGATACTCTGCAGCTCTTATAATTCCTAACCTTAAGAATCTATCTTGAGATAAACTCACTTCTAGGTTTTTTCCTAAAACCTTCCTTCTCTTTATTATACCTTCTTTCTCTAGTTCGGATAAGACTTCAGATAATCTACTCTTCGATAATCCAGAAAGTTTACCTAGTTCGCTTTGAGGTAGAGAACCTTTTTCCTTCAAGATAGATATAACTTTATCTTTACTGTTCATTAACAATTAATTATTCTAAAAAACTCTATAATAAGCTTACCTTACTTGCATTATCGAGTAACTTGAAGACATGATTTTGTAAACCTCTATTAGTCTTAAACAGCCCTCTGTATGCTACTGAAACTAACTTAGCCTCTTTATCCTTTACTCCTCTAACATATGAACACATGTGTATTGCGTTCCCTATCACCATAACGCCTTTAGGTTTTATTTCGCTATTCATTATGGCATCAGCTATTTGTTCCACTAATCTCTCTTGAATTTGAAGGCGTGAAGAATAATAATTTATAATTCTAATTATTTTACTAAATCCAGCAACCTTACCGCTATTGCTAACAATATATGCTACATGGATTTTTCCAATAATTGGCAACATATGATGTTCGCACAATGACGAAAAGTTTACGTCTTTTATTAGTACTATTTGATTCTTTTCATATACTTCACCATCTTCACCTAAACTGAATACTTTAATTTGAGGAGGTGGTGTTCTCAATCCTGAAGTCATTTCTAGCAAAGCTCTAGCTACTCTTTCAGGCGTCTCCTTAAGCCCTTCTCTTTCCGGATTCTCACCCAATAATTCAAGAATTTCCTTTATCCTTCTCGCTATTTCTTCTACTAATTTTTGGTCATCTAACTCTGTCTTTTGCATACCGTTTATAGTTTAGTGAAGAAATCTATTATAACTATTTTGTTAAAAAACTTCTACAACAGCTTATAAGTAGTTTCTAACACGATTGGTTTTCCTTTAGTTACTATAAGTGTATCTTCTATACGTATACCAAACCTGCCTTTCAGATATATTCCGGGCTCTACAGTAATAATCATATTTTCCTTTAATATTTGTTTAGAATTCATTGAAATTGTAGGACTTTCGTGTATTTCTACCCCTACTCCATGACCAGTAGAATGTATAAAATATTTGCCGTAACCAGCCTTTTCTATAATCGTCCTAGCAACAGCATCTACTTCTGAAGCCACTACCCCATCCCTCACAGCATCTATAGCTTCCATTTGTGCCTCCAAAACTATTTCATAGACTTTCTTTGCTTCACTATTCTTAAATACAAAAGTCCTAGTACTATCAAAACAGTAGCCATTATATTTGGCTCCTATATCGAATAGTACAATATCATTATTTCTTAACACACGATCTGTAGGAATGTGATGAGGATATGCGGAATTCTCTCCAAAGGCCACTATGGATGGAAAAGCGTAATCTTCAGCACCAATCGATTTCATAGTCATATCAATGATGCCAGCAATTTGTTTCTCATTAGAGGTTCCTTCAATCAATTTTTCCATTCCAATTTTCATTGCAACGGCAGTAATTTCGCCAGCTTTTCTTATTCTTTCTATCTCATCATCATCCTTAACTTCTCTTAACCTTGTTATTTCATTAGAAAAATCGATTACTCTATACTTTTGTGACAACGCGTTATATGTGCCAGCATCAACCCAGCTTACGTCCAACATTACGTTATTCTTATTGACAATTTTTTCAATAGCTTTAAATATATTACCTTCAATAACGTTCTCAAGAATTTTAGATGGATAATAAATCAAGATATCAACACCTTTTACATTCTCTGCTCTATACATCTCTAAAGCGGGAACGAGCAAGGTAAAACGTGAATCACAATAGACTAATGCCCCTGCCCCAGAATACTCTAGGAAGTAAAATAAATTTGGCGAACCAAATATAATAGCGCAACTATCTTTTTTATCTTCTAGGATCGCCTTGAGCTTTCTTAACTTATTCATATTCTATATTTGAAGTTAGGCTCTCTAATAGATATTGCTATCATAAATGCCCTTCCCAATAGTTCTTCTTTAACATCTTCTGAATACTCTCCTTTTAATATATCTAGTACATCTATCACGTTGTCTTCTCTATATAAGCAAGTCTTTAACTTTCCATCAACAGATAATCTAATTCTATTGCATCCAGCACAGAATATTGGATTTGCATAAGGCTTAACTACCTCAACTATTAACCCAGAAGGAAGAACATAACGTGGTCTAAAATGTTTTTTCCTGATTTGCTTTTTAATAGATATTTTCTCAATGTATTCTTCTATTTCTCTTAAGTCGTCATGTTCTTTAAAATTTAATTTCCCTAATCCCACTGGATGCAGTTCTATAAGATGTATTTCATTTACACCTAAATTTTGGGAAAGTTCAATAAACTTAAAGACTTCTTCCCGATTCCTCTTATTTACAACAAAATTTAACTTCACTGGTACTAAACCTGTATCTACAGCACTTTTTATTCCTTCAATTACTCTATCGAAAGCATCTACGCCCGTAATTTTCTTGAATGTCTCCCTTGAAATAGCATGAAGGCTGACATTAATTCTATCAAGTCCAGCTAACTTTAATTTATAAGCCAGATCCTTTAAGAGAAAACCATTGGTTGTCATAGACACGTCTCTATATCCTAATTGCTTAAGTCCTCTAACTATTTCAATTAAATCTCGTCGTAATGTTGGTTCTCCTCCAGTTAATTTCACAGAGTTTATGCCAAATTTCCTAGCTACCTTGGCAACTAATAAAATATCGTCTTTACTTAAAATGTAATTATCTCCTTCTTCTCCCTCCATATGACAGAAGAAGCATTCAAAGTTGCATGTATGTGTTAACGTTATCCTAAGATCTTCTAATGGTCTACCAAATCTATCAATCATTAATAGCTTTTTTACCTCAAAAGATTATAAACACATGTATGAATGCAGTAATTTGTCCGAAATGCAGAATTAGAATGGACTTTATCGCTGAGTCTGAAAGCAGTGATGGCATAAAGAAGATAATAAGATATTATTATAGATGCCCAGCGTGTGGCTCAAGAATTTTAGACTCTAATATAGAGACTATAAAAGATACAACAAACATTTTAATAAAAATTGCTCATTAAGTTTTTTAGTATATATAAATGAGTTGGAGGGTATAATCCCATTAGATTTATATTCTTTATATCAAAGAACTCTCTAGTAATATTCTTATCAGGCATATACTCATCTAGAAATCTTTTAGCTACTTCTTGGAAATGATTTATATTAACTATTTTGTAACTTAAGAATAAGAAGAATACTACTAGATCCCAAGCTCTATAATACACATTATTAGATTTAAATGATTGTTCAGCGTCTATAACAGCTAACTTACTTCTATTTACTATAACAAAGTTACTTATTTTAGTGTCACCTAGTACATATCCGACCTCATGGATTTCCCTCAAGCCTTTTGCTATTATCTCTATATTTTCCTCATTTATCTCATCCCCTTCTATAAACTCTCTAGTTATGCAAAGTTCTTTTGCATCAATATCAATTAGTTTAGGTACAATAACTGTATCCTTCCATGTGTTATCTAAGAAAAAATCCAGTTCTCTAACGAATCTTTCTTTAGGATCAGCAACATATGGATAATTCCAAAAGAAAGTAGAGATAAAATACCACTTTATTCCAAAGATTGTCATATAGCATTTTTGTACATATAATTTGTTATCCTTCTTTATGATTCTTGACTGGCTGTATGAATTTTTAAACATCGTTTGCTATATCTATTCTTAACCTTATTAACTCTCCGTCATCATATACCTCACTAGGTTTTTTGGATAAAAATTTTGATATATCTAAACTCCTTGGAGAAAAATCCAAAATATCTCCTTTCTTATTCATTATAACTATTACTTCTGGCACAGTTATTTGCTTACTCCTAAATCTCTTTTAAAGTTTGCTCTAGAATATCAACATACTTGAAAGCGTCGTCTGGAAATATAAGTACTGTAGTTGAGGAAACGTCATTTATCTTTTTATAGGCTGCCACAGTAGCACCTGCACTTATACCTATTAAAATCCCAGAAGTCCTTGCTACGTTAACTGTTCCATCAATTGCCTCTTCTAAACTTACATCAATTACGCGGTCAATCTTCACATCCCTTAGTAAAGAATTAGAGTAATTTTGTCTCTTTATCCCAGGGATTCTAGAATTTTCCGAGGGTTGAACTCCTACTATCTCTACATAATCACCATATTTTTCTTTAAAATACTTAGCAATCCCTGCTATATGACCTCCAGTTCCCATAGTGGCTATAATACGTGAAGGTTTCTTTCCGATAGAACTTAACTGTTCATCAATTTCTCTTGCAGTAGTCTCATAATGAGCTATTACATTTATTGGATTATTGAATTGATCCAAATTTACTGCATTGCTCATTTCTGCGAACCTCTTTACTAAAGGTATCACGTCATTGGTAGAATTGCCAGCTTCTATGACATTACCTCCTAATAACTTTACAAAAACCTTATAGACCTTTGGAGCGACTATGGGGACAAACATTGTGAATTGCATACCATAAATAGACGATAAAGATGCTAGGGCTATTCCAGTATTACCAGAGGTGGCTTCGACTATATGATTTGCATTTTTTAGTAACGCTTGCCTAAATAAGAACCACGCCGTCCTATCTTTTACACTTCTGCTAAAAGGATTATAAAATTCTAGTTTAGCCCACGTGTCATCTCCTATTCTAAGCTTTAGTAGCGGAGTAGGCCACATACCTTCTAGTAACTCTTGTTCATTTGAGAATACGTGAAGAGGATTTGACACAATATAGATCTACCGAAATTTTAGTAATGGGAAACTGGTATTTATTTATTTTTAATCAACTTGAGCCTTACTTCTATCTTTCCATCTTTTTTAGATACGCCGAGAAATAGATTACCAGTTTCATTACACCATTTTTCTAACTCTTGTCCTACTGCTTTCCATGTAGTAATTATTACTAATTCCTCCTCCTCGCCTTTTTTTAGGGAAACCCACTCTTTTACTACATTAGTTAAAATAACTGGGCATATATCATTTGACTCGATAATTTTCATAGTGTAATCACCACATCTGATTCCTTTGCTTCCAATAGAAACGATATACTTCCTGATAATTTAACATTATCTAATAGATCTTCACTTTTAGCATCCACAAGCCTTAAGCCAGCCTCATCAACAAAGAATTCAACACCTTGATTTATTGCATCATCAATTAATTTTTCTGGATCTGGAATATTTAGCCTCCTCATTTGAAACTTAACGAAAAATCTGGCAATGAAAGGTAAACCTAATTTCCCTTTTCCTTTCCCTGATTTTGTGAAGAGAACTACAGCTTGTGATGTTACGAAAAACTTAACATCCCAGCCTAAAGCTCTTGCTCCTAAAGCTACTACCAGACCATGATAGAGTTTATCTAAACTATTATCCGCAAGTAAGATAGTAATCTTACTCATCAGTAATTTAAACTCCTGCAAAGATTATAAAAGTGTAAACAAAATGATGATAAGAGCGATAACAATTTTCGTCACTAACTACTCAAAAATTAATGATTACACGGAGAAATTAAGCAAATTAAATGATAACAATATATGGAGCAAGAGGATCTCACTACCACCTACACCTAGTGATTTAAGCTTGAGTAAGCTAATAGAACTATTACCTTCAAAACATAATGAAATTATATTTAGTCTAGTCAATCTCCAGGAAAAGGATAAGAGAGTAGGAGAAATTAAAGATATTTTAAAAACTGATAGCAGAATTTACGCTCATGTATTAGTAAGAACAACAGATAATCTAAAAGATCTAGCAAAACTCAATATTAGTCTAGAGCCAGAGGAAGCGTCAAGGTTTGCCTTATTATTTAACCAAGATTTTCTATTAACCCCCTATTTTCCTACATCATCTGCAAATACTATTTATGATTCTTTTGGAATATCTTTATTATATGTTGATGAATTTAAACAAGGAAAGATAAATGAGGCCTTCTCAAAAGCAGACGTAATAGGGAGACAATTAGAGAAGATATTAGGTATAAAATACCTAGGAATTGATGCATCATTATCGCCATGGATGGAAAGTAGTGTAGGAGAAATTATAGAAAATAGAAGTAGAAAAATGTTTGATATCTCCAATTTGTCAACAATAGCCGAAATTAATAGGGAGATATTTGAGGGGATTTGGAGAAATAGAGTAAATCCCATAGGTTTTTCAGAATTAATGTTACCAGTTGCAGAGGATAATCTTCTAAGGGAGAGAGTTAAAGAAGGAAGCCTAACTTTAAAGGACTTGTTATTAATGAGTTATGTTTGTGTTGCAGGTATTGATATGGTTGGTATATATTCAGATTTAGTTACATATGAAAATATATTAAAATCCATTTACTATATTCAATATACAAAACGAAAACCCTACGGTGTAAGGGTGATACCAACTAATGGAAGCCCAGTATTAACCAAGATGTTTGGAGAAATACCCGAGGTAAAAATAGTATAGTATAGTATAAAACTACTTTTATAAACTTTGAACTATATGATACAAGTGGAGGTAGTATTTAATGGAAGTTAGGAGAGTTCAAAAGTTCGGTAAATCCACACTTATGGTTTCTTTACCTGCAGAGTGGGTTAAAGAAGTGTCACTGAGTCCAGGTGAAAGTGTATATCTAGAAGTTGATGAGGATGGTAGTCTAAAAGTATATCCCCCGAATCTAAAGGCAGAAAGTAAGGTAAAGGAGATGAAAATAAGTATACAAAGTGATAGTGTACAAGGTGAATTAGTAAGCAGAGTAATATACTCATTATACATTCTAGGCTATGATAGAATAGATCTTGAAAGTAAAAGTGGAATGTTTACTGAGGATATACTGAGGAAAGTTAAAGATACGATAAGGAACTTAATTGGATTAGAAATTGTATCGCAAACAACGGATACGATACAAATACAATCTTTCCTTGATCCTACAAAGTATACTATGAACAATTTGATTAATAGATTATCAAATTCAATAAAACAAATGCTTCACTACTTAGATCTTGGAATTAAAGAATCAAGTAGAACTTTCTTACAAGAAGTAATAGAATTAGAAAGGGAAGTAGATAGATTATATTATCTAGCTTTAAGACAATTACTATTAGCTCAAATGAATAGGAGCTTGGCCTATATGATAGGAGTTAAAAGAATACAGATAGTAGGAAACAGAATTTTAATAAAGGCAATAGAGGAAGCTGCAGATGAGATAAGTGAGATAGCGTTAGATCTGTTATCATTACATCCATCAGATCTTGAGGAAATGAAAAGACTATGGAATAAGATAAACATGTATATAGAGCAAACTTCTTCCGTAATAGACCATGCAGTAAAAGTTCTGGCAAAAGAGGATACCATATTAATAAATGAAGTAATGGAAGAATTAAGAACACTAAGAAGAGTGTTAATAACTGAAGCTATAATATCAGAGGAAATGCTAAAAGAGGTCAAATCTCCTAGCTTGATTGCCGTATTACGAGCACTTAACTTAAGGCTATATAATGCAATAAGAAGAATGGAGCCCATAACTGAAATAGCATTCAATAGAAGTATAGAAAATCAAAAAGAAATTATAATAACCGGCTAGCTACGTTGCAATTCAGTCAACTGATTAATCACGTATTCCCTTATTTCTTTTGGAGAAGGTAAAGGCTTTATAATCTTCCCATTTTCAATATATTTTTGAAGCAAAGGCTTACAATCTGAAGAAGGAGGATTTTGATCCATAAGGATAATAATATCATTTAACTTCCCGCATCTATACACTTGCTTAGCTCCGGGCCATTTGCCTCTCTTTGTGAAAGGAACCCATTTACCATCGACAAACTTTTCTACTATATCAGCGCTGAAATCAACACTTGGAGGAAATGCTATACTAGTTCCAACTCCAAACCCATCAACAATATCTCGAAGATTAATTATATCGTCCTCATCTATTCCTCCACTTGCAAATATCTTAACGTGCTCATAACCGTGTATCTTTAACGTCCATCTAACCTCTTGAATAATTTTTCTAAAATTGCCTCTTCTACTTGACGGCGTATCTAACCTTACAGCATACAATTTATTGCCGAGCAAAGTAGCAGCCTTTAAGGCCTCAGTTCTCTCATCCTCAAATGTATCAACTAACGCTATTCTAGGAACCTCAGGACCCATGGCCTCATCAAAAGCCTTCCAAGCTTTCACATTATCGCCTACAACAAGCATTAATGCGTGAGGCATAGTGCCTGAAGGGTCAACTCCTAGATATTCCTTGCTCATAGCACCGGAAACCCCGTCCACACCGCCTATATAAGCTGCCCTATCTGCCATAGGAGCTAATGCAGGGTGAAGTGATCTTAAACCAAAGAAAAATAGCGTTTTATCCATTGCAAGATATTTAAGTCTAGCCGCCTTAGTAGATATACTAGAATAGTGCCTTAATATTCCTAGAAATGCAGTCTCGTAAATACCAAAATCTAAATAATTGCCCTCTATTATCATTACCGGCTCTATTTCTTTAAATAAAGTACCTTCTGGCATCGCGTAAACATTAACTGGTACACCTTCCAATAGATGAAGTACTTCTTCTAAACCAGTAAAAACAGCCCATTCATAACCTTTAGGTAACCCATAAGAATGCACTTCCATCCTTACTTTAGCTTCTTTAACTCCGAGATGCTCTAGCGTCTTTAACGTTCTTTCAAAATAAATATCAGTGACTTTACCTTCCTTAATCTGCTTAAAATCGGCTATATAAAATTCCATTCAAGGTCATATGTTATTAAAAAGGATAAATTTTAAACCTTATATACTACGAATTTAGTGGAGTCTTATAATGATAACAGCTGAAATGGTACCTCCGGACCTTTTAATAAAACGACTAGCAATATATCTTAAGGAGAATGTGAAGACTGTAAATCCACCAGAGTGGGCATTATTAGCTAAGACAGCTAACTTTAAGGAAAGAGTACCAGATAACTCAGAGGATTGGTGGTATATAAGAGCCGCATCATTATTAAGAAAACTTTACATTAACTCGATTATTGGAATAGAAAAAACAAGAACAATATATGGCGGACGCAAAAGAAGGGGAACTAGACCAGAAAAATTTGTAAAAGCACCTGGCCATGCAAATAGATTAATATTTCAACAATTAGAAAAAGCTGGACTAGTCCAAAAAGTAAAGAATAAGGGAAGATCTTTAAGTCCTAAGGGAAGGTCATTATTAGATAAATTAGCATTAGAAATCTTTAAAGAGCTGGCCGAGAATAATACTTCTTTGAAAGTATACTTAGAATAAGGGGTGAAAAACATGTCAGCTTCCAATTCATATGATGATGAGGAATTAGAAGAATTATTAAGAAGAAAAGCGGCACAAGAGCAAAAAAGATTAGAAGAAGAGAGAAAGAGAAAAGCTGAACTAGAGTCACAAAAAGAAGCAATATTAAGAGTCATATTAACACCTGAGGCACGACAGAGACTAACAAATATAAAATTAGTTAAGCCTGAATTTGCTGAGTCCTTAGAAAATCAATTAATAGCACTAGCACAATCAGGGAGAATAAAAGTACCAATAACAGATGAGGAATTGAAGCAAATATTAGAACAGATTTCACAACAGAACAGACGTGATTTCAAAATACAAATAAGAGAGAGAGGATGGAAATGAGTAGAAACAAACCAGTAGCTAAGAAATTTAGATTAGCTAAAGCATTAAAAGCGAACTCCCCAATACCAATATGGATAGTGTTAAAGACCCGTGGAAGAATCAGATATAATCCCTTAAGAAGGAATTGGAGGAGAAACGATCTAAAGGTGTAAAAAATGAAAGAGAAGGATAATTTTGAAATGGTAATTAATCTAAGAAAAATAAAAACTGGAAAAAGGACTAAAAGAAGTAAGAGAGCAGTGAAATTCGTAAGAAAAATTGTGGCAAGGCACTTTAACGCGGATAAGGTGGTAATAGATCCATTATTAGCTAAATCAATATCTAAGAACGGAAACGATAAGATAGTCAGTAAAGTTAGAGTAGTAGTCAGTAAGATAGGAGAAAAAATATATCTTGTAAGACTCGCTATAAAAAGTAGATGAATCTGCAAAGGTTATCAATTTTTGGAACAGATAATATAGGAGTCTATATTTATACTAATAATAAATATACGATAGTACCAAGAGGATTAGACACTGAAACAAAAGAAAATATTGCCCAAATATTGGGAACAGAGTTAATAGAAGCGGAAATATCCAGAAGTTTTCTTTTAGGTATTTTTATAAGTGGTAATGATAATGGCATTCTTTTACCTAAATCCACAATTGATGATGAATTCAGATTTCTGAAGGAGAATCTCAAGGATTGCAGAGTTGAGATCCTTAATTCAAAAGTAACTGCGTTGGGAAACACAATACTCACAAACAATAAGGCAGCATTAATTTATCCAGAATTCAACGATATTGAAGAAAAAATGATAAAAGAGACCTTAGGCGTTGAAGAGATAAGACGTGGAAAAATAGCCCAAATGATAACCGTAGGTTCTGTAGGAGTCGTAACAAATAAAGGCGGACTAGTACACGTAGATACAAGTGAGAAAGAACTAAAAGAGTTAGAAAAATTATTCGGCGTAAAGATAGATATAGGTACAGTAAATTTTGGAAGTGTTTTCATCAAAAGTGGACTAGTTGCAAACGATAAAGGAACGTTAGTAGGAGCGTCAACGACGGGTCCAGAGATTTTAAGAATTCAAAAAGCATTAGGTGAATGAGATGAGTGAAATAAAGTTTTACCTTGTCAAAGGATCTGCCCTATTCGGAGAGTCCCACTATCCAGAAAGGAGAAAATTTGTAAAGATAGTTAGAGCATTGAATGAAAAACAAGCAATTGAGTACATTTATTCATATTTTGGTAGTAAAAATAAGATAAAACGATATAACATAAAGATAGAGCAAATAAGTGAAATAAAAGAAGAAGAAATTCCAGATAGAAGAATAAGAGAATTAGCTAAGATTGATAAAATTATAATATAATATGATGTGATGAAAGATGAGTCAAGGGCAAGGAGGTATTACGTTAGACGATCTGATAGCGCAAGCAGAGTACTTAAAGAAGTATATAGATTCATTACAGAGAACTCAATTAGAATTACTAGAATCAATAAATTCAATAGATTCAGCAAAACAAGCCATAGAGACAATAAAGAGCGGAAGCAAAGAAATGTTAGTCTTCATAGATAGGAAAGGATATCTTTTAGCTAAAGTAGGGGGTATAATAGGGGATAAGGTAACTGTACATCTAGGTTTATCTTACTACGCGGAAGTAGATCTAGATTCAGCTATAAAAATTCTTGATAAGAGAAAGGATGAGATGAATAAAGCCGCACAAAATCTGAATAATGAACTTCAAAAAGCTGCTAGTGCATACAATCAGATAGTTGACATATTAAACCAAATACAGCAGGCTGCAGCTAGGAGACAACAAGGTGAATAAGTTGTTTTGATAAAATAAAGAAAGCTTTTTCTAATTTTGTAGATAAATTAAAGGGAGAGCAAGAAGAAACAGAAAAGATTGAACAAAACATAACTACGCAGAGTATGAATAATACTCAACAGCAAACTAGTCATAACGTAACGTATCAATCACCAACTAGTGAAGTAAAGGAAAAGGATAGAGAAGAGGAAAAGAAGAGTGGCGGAAGTATCTTTGATGTTTTCAGATATAAGGAAATTAAAGAGAAGGATATTGAGGATCTAATAGAGGAATTAAGGTATCAGTTACTTGAAAGCGATGTTTCTTTTGAAGTTACTGAAAAAATTCTTGAAGACTTAAAAGAAAACTTAGTGGGTAAAAAGGTAAAGCGAAGCGAGGATCTTGAGAAAATAGTAAAAGATTCTTTAAAAAAATCCATCACTGAAATAATTACAAAGAACAAACCAGTAAATATACTAGAAGAAATAAAAAAATCGCCAAAACCTTATATAATAATTTTTTTCGGAATAAATGGAGTAGGTAAAACTACAACTATTGCCAAGTTTGCATTTATGCTTAAAAAAAATAGTTTATCGTGTATCATTTCGGCTTCAGATACGTTTAGAGCTGCCGCACAAGAACAATTAGAGATCCATGCAAGAAACCTGGAAATACCTTTAGTTAAAGGCAAATATGGGAGCGATCCTGCATCAGTTGCTTTTGACGCTATACGCGCGGCTAAAAGCAGAGGAATAGATGTCGTATTAATCGATACTGCAGGAAGAATGCACACAGATACTGATTTAGTAAATGAACTAAAGAGAATTGTTAACATTACCAGACCGAATCTGAAAATATTGGTTTTAGACTCTTTAGGTGGTAACGACGCGTTGGAACAAGCTAAATATTTCGAAAATAATGTTGGGTTTGATCTAGTAATACTAACTAAAGTTGATGCAGATGTAAAAGGTGGTGTAATATTATCGTTAGCATATGAATTGAATAAGCCCGTTGGATATTTAGGAGTGGGTCAAACTTATGATGATTTAATTCCGTTTAATGCCGAATGGTTCATTCAGAGATTATTCAGTTAACTTAAATACCTTGAATCGATTATAAATTACTGTGAGTTCAAATAAGCTAATTAACTGGTTCAGAAGGCTAAGGGAGGATTGGAATAGAATAATTACAGTAGCTAGGAAACCCGATAGGAACTTTTTCTCACTTAACCTTAAGGTTACTTTATTAGTATTAGTCGTAGTAGGTATATTAGCTTACATAATTCAACTTGCACTTACATTAATTGGGGTGTAACTTTGTGGAAAAACCAAATATGAGAAATTATTACGCTGTAAAAGTTGTTGGAGGGCAAGAAATAAATGTAGCTTTGATGTTAGAAGAGAGAATAAAGACTAATAATATTAAAGGAATATATGCGATAATTGTCCCACCCAATTTAAAAGGGTATATAGTTCTAGAGGCAGAGGGTTTACATATAGTTAAACCATTAATTGCTGGTCTAAGAAATGCAAGAGGACTTGCACAAGGTTTACTACCTAGAGATGAGATACTAAAAATTGTATCTAAGAAAACAATAGGCCCAACGGTAAAACCTGGGGATGTAGTAGAAGTAATTTCTGGTCCTTTTAGGGGTACTCAGGCTCAAGTGATAAGAGTCGAAGAAGCCAAAGGAGAGGTAGTGTTAAATATTTTAGAATCAGCATTTCCATTACAGGTTACAGTTCCGTTAGATCAAATTAAGGTGTCTAAAAGGTGAACTAAATGCCCACAAAATCAATAAAAATAATGGTAGAAGGAGGTAACGTTAAACCAGGTCCGCCATTAGCACCAACACTTTCGCAGTTAGGATTAAATGTAGGGGAAGTTGTCAAGAAATTAAATGAAGCTACCAGTAGTTTTAAAGGAATGTCAGTCCCAGTAACAATAGAGGTAGATAGTAATACTAAAAAATATGAGATAAAAGTTGGGATACCTACTACAACTGCATTACTATTAAAAGAAGCTGGAGCTAGTGAACCATCTGGAGATCCAGCACACAAAAAGATAGGTAATTTATCATTGGAACAAGTAATTAAAGTCGCAATTATGAAAAAACCCGGATTAACTACAAAATCATTAAAGGCCGCAGTTAAGAGTATACTAGGTACAGCTAAATCTATTGGACTATCTGTAGAAAATAAAGACCCTAAAGAACTAGTAAAGGAAATAGAAGAAGGTAAATATGATGATTTATTAGCAAAATATGAGAATGAATGGAATGAGGTGAAAGAGTAAAATGCCAATCGTTGATAGAAGTAATATTGAAGCTTCCCTCAAACTAGCATTATCTTCAGAAAACAACCCCAAGAGAAACTTCGTCCAAAGCGTAGAAATAATAGTAACATTTAAAGAAGTAGATATGAAAAAGGGTGACTTAAAGTTAAGAGAAATAGTGGTATTACCTAAACCACCAGAAAAATCAAAGAAAGTTTTAGTAGTTCCGACTATTCAGCAGTTAGAATACGCAAAAAAAGCCGAACCTAATATCATTTTAACTAAAGAAGAATTACAAAAACTTCAAGGAAATAAGAGGGCAATTAAAAAATTAGCTCGTCAAAATGATTGGTTTCTAATAGCTCCAGATTCAATGACTTTGATAGGTAGAATATTAGGCCCAGCTTTAGGTCCTAGAGGAAAATTTCCAACACCACTACCAAACACCGCAGATATATCAGAATATATAATAAGGTTTAAAAGATCAACCCTAGTTAAAACTAAAGATCAACCGCAGACACAAGCATTTATAGGCACTGAGAATCAACAAATTACAGATTTAGCTGAAAATGCTTTAGCAGTGTTAAACGTAATAGAATCTAAAGGATATGCCCAAAAGATAAGGAATATATATGTCAAAACTACTATGGGTAAGGTAGTAAAAGTAGAGTTAAGGTGAAAAGATTGGCCCTAGCCTTAAAACAGAGAAAAGTCGCCAGTTGGAAGCTTGAAGAAGTCCAAGAATTAACCGAGCTTATTAAAAATAGTAATACTATACTGATTGGAAGTCTAGAAGGTTTTCCCGCAGATAAATTACACGAAATTAGGAAGAAATTAAGGGGAAAAGCTACAATAAAAGTAACTAAAAACACATTATTCAAGATTGCTGCTAAAAATGCTGGTATAAATATAGAAAAACTTGAAGAATATTTAACTGGTCCTAATGTATTTATATTTACTAAAGATAATCCATTCTTAACTAGCATGTTCTTTGAAAATTATAAACTAAGAAGGTATGCCATGCCAGGAGATAAGGCTGAAGAAGAGGTTGTAATTCCTGCTGGAGATACAGGGATGCCTGCAGGGCCAATATTAAGCGTATTTGGAAAGTTAAAGGTACAAACGAAAGTACAAGACGGTAAGGTACACGTAGTAAAAGATACTGTAATAGCAAAACCCGGTGATGTAATTCCGACAGAAGCTTTACCTATTTTACAGAAACTTGGAATAATGCCAGTGTACGTTAAATTAAAAATAAAAGTAGCATATCATGAAGGTTTAATAATTCCCGCAGAAAATCTAAAACTTGATTTAGAAAGTTATAAGAGTAATATAGCTGAAGCTTATAGGAACGCATTTACTCTCGCTATAGAGATAGCGTATCCAATTCCTGACGTATTAAAGTTTACAATAAGCAAAGTATTTAAGAATGCAATTGCGCTAGCATCTGAGATAGGATACCTCACGCCAGAATCAGCCCAGGCAGTAATATCTAAAGCTGTTGCTAAAGCATATGCATTAGCTACAGCAATTAGTGGAAAAGTAGATTTAGGATTACAATTACCTACAGTACAACAGAACCAAACCCAGCAACCTGCAGCAGAGGAGAAGAAAGAAGAAAAGAAAGAAGAAGAAAAGAAAGGACCAAGCGAAGAAGAAATTGGAAGTGGACTTGCATCCTTATTTGGATGATAAAAATTTATATAACCTAAGACAAAAATGTGGAGTGTGAATAAGAATGGAGTACATATATGCGAGTCTCCTATTACATTCAGCTAAGAAGGAAATAAACGAAGATGCCTTAAAGAATGTACTAACTGCAGCTGGAATAACCGTAGATGAGGTAAGATTAAAAGCTGTAGTAGCTGCGTTAAAAGAAGTGAACATAGATGAAGTACTAAAGAATGCAGCAGCCATGCCAGTAGCAGTAGCAGCTCAACCACAAGCAGCTCAAGCACAACCTGCAGCAGAGGAGAAGAAAGAAGAAAAGAAAGAAGAAGAAAAGAAAGGACCAAGCGAAGAAGAAATTGCAAGCGGGTTAGCTTCGTTATTCGGTTAAAGCTTTAGTAAATAATAACAAGCAATCTTTTAATGTAAAAAATATTAATTTAACGCTTTTTAAAGTGATAGTTAAACGTTAGATTTATTTTTATTATGTAAAATAATGATTTCAAGTTAATTTCAGTTGAAGAAAAATCTTAAATAATCAAATTATAATGAATATTCTTGCTAGAATCTTATCACGGGAGGAGTCAGTTTTTAAGCTTTAGATACTTTTCTTTTTAGTGTATGAAAGCTAGTGAAGAGGAGTACAGACTAAATTTCTTTATCAAGAATGATTTCAAGCGAAAAATATGCAAATCATGCAAAACACCATTTTGGACTAGGAATGAAAAGAAAGAATATTGTTCAGATATACCTTGTACTGACTACTACTTTTTTGACATAAATATAAAAAGCCCACCATTGACTGTTAAGGAAGCTAGAGAGAAATTTCTCTCATTCTTTGAAAAGAGGGGACATACACGAATACCTCCTAAACCAGTTTTAGCTAGATGGAGAGAAGACTTATATCTAACAATAGCAAGCATAGTTGATTTTCAGCCCCATGTAACTAGTGGCTTAGTTCCTCCACCCGCAAATCCACTGGTAGTTTCACAGCCTTCAATAAGATTAGAGGATATAGACAACGTTGGAATAACCTTTGGAAGGCATTTAACTACTTTCGAAATGGCCGCACATCATGCGTTCAACTATCCAGACCATTATGTATATTGGAAGGATGAAACAGCTGCATATGCTACAGAATTCTTCACAAAAGAGTTAGGAATACCAGAAGAGGAGTTAAACTTTAAAGAGTCATGGTGGGAAGGTGGAGGTAATGCTGGACCTTGCTTAGAAGTTACAGTAGGTGGATTAGAACTAGCTACATTAGTATTTATGCAATATAAGATCACAGATAACGGTGAATATACTCCACTCAAATTAAAAATTGTAGATACAGGTTATGGTGTAGAAAGAATTTCATGGATAACACAAAAGACTCCATCCGCATTTCACGCAATATATGGTAATTTAGTATACAAATTCTTTAACAAAATTGGCGTAGCTTATATAGATGAGACACTTCTAAAAGTTGCATCTAGATTTGCGGGCAAGATAGACCCAGATAACCCTGAAACTATAAAGATTCATAGGCAAATGGTTAGCAATGAATTAGGAATTGATATTAAAACCGTTAAAGAAGAATTAGATAAGGCGGCTAAGGTATTTCAGATCTTAGACCATACGAAAACAATAATGCTAATGCTGGCTGATGGTCTCGTTCCTTCCAACTCTGGAGAAGGATATCTTGGTAGGCTCGTCATCAGAAGAGCCTTAAGAGTACTGAGATTACTCAAATCAGATGTGAGACTCTATGAACTAGTAAAAGAACAAATAGACTTCTGGAAAGAGGACTTCCCCCAAGTATTAAAGAATAAAGATTACGTATTAGACGCAATAGAATTAGAACAACAAAGATTTGAGAAGATTTTAGAAAAAGTTCCATCTATAGCCTCAACTTTAGCTAGAAAGAGTGAAATAACAACAGAAGATTTAATACAGGTTTATGATTCTAATGGCGTTCCCCCAGATCTACTAGAAGAAGAATTAAAGAAAAAAAAGAATGTGAAATTTGAACTACCTCGTAATTTTTACGCATTGGTAGCTAAGAGACATCAAACCTCGACAATCAAAAACCCGTATGATAAAGTTAAATTACCTAAGGATTTATTGGAATATGTAGGTGCATTACAGCCAACGGAAAAATTATACTATAAAGACCAGTATATGAGATCTTTCGAAGGAAAAGTGTTAGGAGTCTATAAAAACTACTTGATTTTAGATAAGACTGCATTCTATCCGGAGGGAGGAGGCCAATTAGGTGACACTGGCATTATCATTGATGAAAAAGGTGATAAAAGATACGAAGTTGTAGACACGCAAAAAGTAAACGATGTAATAGTCCATATACTAAAGGAGGAGCCGTTAACAATAAAAGTTGGAGATAATGTAAGAGGGGAGATTAATTGGGAAAGAAGATATCGTTTAATGAGACATCACACAGTAACACACGTAATACTTGCTGCGGCTAAAAAAGTATTAGGTGAGCATGTATGGCAAGCTGGTGCTGAAAAAACACCAGAAAAGGGAAGACTAGATATCACTCATCATAAGACTTTAACTGAGGAAGAGGTTAAGCTGATAGAGAACTACGCAAATAATGTGATATCTGATAGAAGACCAGTTAAGCCTTTAGAAATGAACAGAATGGAAGCTGAGATGAAATATGGAGTATCCATATATGAGGGTGGAGTACCAAATTCGGCAACAATCAGGTTATTGGAGATAAAGGATTGGGATATAGAAAGTTGTGGAGGAACTCATGTGAGTAATACTAGTGAGATAGGAGCTGTGAAGATAATTAACGTAGAGAGAATACAAGATGGTGTAATAAGGCTTGAATACGTTGCGGGACCAGCACTAGTAGACTATATTAGGGAAGCTGAAGCAAAAATTTCTGAAGCCTCAAAAATAATAGGTGCTTCTCCAGATCAACTAACCAGCAGATTAAAAAGAATACTTAGTGAAATTGAGGAGAAAAATAATTTAATAATCCAATATAGAAAAATAATTGAAACTGAACTACTAAATAATCTGAAGCCCTACGAAATTAACGGTAATAAAATATACATCATAGAGGGATTAAGTGACGAGGAGGAAAATAAGGAGATATTAAGAAAATTGACTTCCGCAGATAATGTTATTGCGATATCAATTTCCGATAATAGATTACAGATTGCCACATCTAAAAATATGAGAGTAGATAAAATAGTAGAAGAATTTCTAAAGGCTGGAGGAAAAGGAGGAGGAAAAGGGACCTTTGCAAACATAATCCTAAGTAGTAAAAAGAGTAAAGAAGAAATAATAGAGGTAGTGAGAAAATCTCTTTAAGAGAATATTATGAATTTCACAGATGTTTTTAGGGAGGCTTATTTAGACTATAAATATTTTTTAAATAGAGATTATCCTAGAAAAGTCATCCTTGATGTAATAACCGCTAAATACAACTTATCCAGATTAGAACGACTCTTACTATATCGTTGTGTACATTCCGATAAGGAAATAGAAATAATTAAAGGAAAAATAAACAATGAAGAAAGAGAAGTTATTCTAGATGGATATAATTTAGCTTTAACATTAATTTCTGCAATAAATGAGGAAGAGTTATATCTATGTGATGATGGTTTCTTTAGAGACCTAGGCCTAGGAAAACACAAGTCTAGTGAGATAATATCCGATGTACTGATATTAATTTCTGAATATTGTGAGAAATATAGAATAAAATGTGAGATAATACTTGACAAACAGTTAAGTAACAGCGGTGAAATAGCAAGCAAACTAAGGAAAAAAGGAATAAAAATAAGAACTGTTAATAAGGCTGATAAAGAGATAATAATTTCAAATAAAGCTATTTATAGTAACGATTTCGTAATCTTGTCTAAATCACAAAAAATTTCCACTATCTTGAATACGATATTTTTCGAAAGTGGGTTTAAGATACTTAAGGGACCTTGGCCTGTTAATCTTGAAGAAAAACTTTAATGGGATTGTATTAATCTAATAATTGGACCCGTAGCTCAGCCAGGATAGAGCGCCGGCCTCCTAACTTTCGGAAGAAAGCCGGTGGTCGCGGGTTCGAATCCCGCCGGGTCCGCACATTCTCACATATATTTAGAATTTAAAGCTTAGGCTTTAAAGTGAGTTAAATTCATCTTATTACTTTTTACAATAAAAATTCTTGATAATATTATATAATTTTCTCTGTTTAGTGATATAAAACTTTCATGACTTGTGTTAAAATGCATTAAACTATCATTATAATAATTACTAATATTGAAAAGTATAAGCTGATTATACATACATGATGCTTAATTTTAAATTCTAATTGAAAAGTATATATCTAGATTGAAATGTTAGGAATAAAAATACCGCTTAGTAAAACCACTATACTACCAGTATTAAGCTTTACGTTATCTTCCTATTACCTTATTAATTTCATTTTTTATCTACAATATACAGATTATACAGGATTAGTAGAGTTTCTATTAATAGGTGTCCCATTCATAGGAAGAGCAATAACTCCAATAACATATCCTTTTCTGATGTCGAGATTAGATATTGAGAGTCTAATCTATCTCTCATTAGGAAATATGGCTATTTTAGATGTATTAGAGTTCTTTGTTGCAACTAACCTTTCTGCGCTGATTCTATTAAGAGTGGTAACGGGGATTTTATTCGGCTTGGCTACATCAGCTGCTGTAGAACTTGCAACTCAGAGTAGAAGCAAAATAATTATAGGAATGACAATGGGCGGATGGGCATTAGGATGGATATTAGCTGCACTCGTGTCATTTGTAGTGGGGAAATTGATACTTATAGTTAGCTCTTTTGCTCTAATATTTTTCTTATTAGTAAAGAGATCTAGTATTGATAAGAAAATGTTCTCAAATACTGGAAATATAAATATAGCATTCTCATGGAAGGCATTGATAATATTTTTACTTGGATTTGAGCCAGCTTATATATTACAGTTAGTTCCATCTCTACTGGGAGAGAATAACGCAATCGAGGAAACAATAATCGCTTATTCTATTTCGTTTATAGCATATATAATCATGCCAATTTTTAGGAACATTAGAATTTCATCGTTACTAAGTTCTCTACTAATCGGAATTTTAGGATTTATGTCATTTATTGCACTAAAAGTATGGTTATTCATACCTTTTACAGTATTAGGATTAGGTCTTAATTCGTTATTGCCTATTATAATTAGATCAATAAAAGTTGAAGTAAGAAAAATAGGGCCTAGTATGAACCTAGCCTCATTAAGTGGATTTCTAATACCTTCTTTAGTTAGTATTGGAGATATAGAAATAAACTCAGCGATATTAACGCTAATATCCTCAATTTCACTTGGAGTCATAGTATACAAAAATCTTAAGATTGCAACCTAGGTTTAACACAAATCAAGAATTGATTTTAAATGCAAATAACTAGATTTGGGTAAAAACTTTTTAAATAAGTTTCAACTTTCTTCTCGATCCAAAATGGCAGACATGAAAACTATTGCATTCTCTATAGTAACAATAATTTTAATTGTAATAGCCGCTATAGGTTTTTATGAATATTCAGTAGCTAACTCGAGATACTCTAGCGTATATAATGAGTATCAAAGTGTGAATAGTCAGTACATGGCATTACAAGGAAATTATACCAAATTAAATCAAACATATTCACAACTAGCCTCTCAATACAAAGTATTAGAAGGCATGTATAACGCAGTGCTAGCTGAGGCTGAGAATAATTACACCTTGTACAAGCAGGCAGAGAATAACTATACTTATTATAAGACCTTATATGAACAAATGCTACAACAAATAAGTAAGTTAAATGTCTCGGGATATAAACCCGGTGCGGCTCTAGCTACGGTATTACAGTTCTATGACGGTATTGCAATAGAATCTCCATCTGATGTTTTACCGTTCTTAGCACCTAACTTTACTGCATATATAATGGGACAGCCATTCGCAGGAACATACAACTTGACTATGTTTAATACAACTTGGTTAGCTAACTTCTTCGGAACTTATGAAACAGTATACTTTTACACTACAGCATTACCTACTGTAACACAAGTTAATGGAAATACGTTTAATATAACTGACGTTGTACAATACTTTGTAGCACCTACAGCAGACCCAGTATATTTACAAGTTTTTAACGCTAGCAATACGATAATGGTGCAATACATACACGGAATTCCGGAAATTACTAAACTAGTATGGAAAGGAAATGAAGTTTCTCCATCAACTGTAATTGCAGGGTATCCATCTCAACACTCAATGCAAGCGAATCAAGTGCTTGAGGAATTCTTGTCGCAAATGAACGCATTAGGAGCAGAATTTCCAAGTAGTACAATAGTGCAGAACTTCGCACCAAATGCACAGTTAGTGTTAATTGGTCAATTACCTTCAGTATTTAAAGTGGGAACTTATACTGGAGTTTCTAATATAGCAAATGTTTTCAATACTTGGGATCAATACTTCATCTTTGCCTTAACATATGTGCAAAATCTATTACCTAACGGAACAGCTATTCCACCAATAGTTAAAGTATATTTATCTCCCTCAAATGCATCTGCTGAAGTTATAGCTAACGACACAGTATTCTTTGGATTTGTAAATCAAGGCCAACCTAACTTCCCAATGATTTATGATCTACATGTTGCAATAACTGCATATTTTGTTTACAACACCACTACAGCAAGCTGGCAAATAACTAAGGAAGTCTGGAACTCAACCGAAATTAATGCATTATCTGATACAATTTATTATAACTTAAATGAGCCAATCATGAAAGTTAATGGAGAAGAAACTGTGACTGTAAACGCTACTAGCGGTCAAGGATATACATTACAAGTTGGTAATATTATAGTCATAGTTAAACCAAATACTTATGCAGAGTTAGCAAATGGCACAATGTTATCTGTATATAACTTCTCATTAGTAACCTTTAGTCTAGAAGCAATATACTCACCTCCTACCGCATTAAACTTAACACCACTTTATGCATTTGCATTTGCTGTTAACAATCAGATAACACCAAGTATTTCATTAGTAACAATGAGTAATGGAAAAGTTGTAGCGCAACCACCGATAACAGTTGTATGGGGAGCTCCGAATACTTGGACTTCATGGACCTGGTTTGGTGGAGTATTCAATGGTACTGCGTACATAGGTGGAAGCTATAAGTTTGTAGATCATTGGTTGTATGGAAATGATGTAATGGTAAATATACAATTCTTTAAACCAGTTATATGGATATTTGAATCTGCGCCAAGACCAATTGCACAGACACCTAAACCAGTACAAGTGAGTGTAGGTAGCGCATATGGGCTAACTCCAGTTAACGTATATAGCTACGAAATAAATGGCACACAAGGAGGAGTAGCAGTAGCTGGTAATATGATAGTTGCAATACAGCCAAACACTAAGATAGTAACGCCTAGTGGCAACTTGACAGTATTTAATTTCTCAGTAGTATTTTACAATCCAGCAAATGGAGGAACAGCACCAAATGGACAAGTACCGATTTTAGCATTTGCCTATGCTATAAATGGAAATGTAACATTTAGTTATTCATCAATAAACTCTCTCACTGGGCTAGCAAATCCATTTATAACTGTGATATTTACGCCAAGCCAGAATGTAACAATGTGGACATGGGGAGCTAAGGGATATATATTTAAAGATCCAATAATAGTCGGTAACGGTGTAGTGATTAACTTAACATTCTTTAAACCAGTACCATGGATATTAACAGCACCGGAAATATCTTCTTCATCAAGCACATCAATGAGTACGTCTTCTTCAACTTCTACCACTACTACCTCCACATCTACTCCATACTGGGGATAAGTATTAAAGCCAGATACTTATCACATAAAGATAAATAATCTTTTTTCTTTGCATACTCCTTTTTATATTATGATAATTATTACGGCTATGAATAATAATATCGTAGAAGGACTTGTAAGTGCTAGATGTGCAGTTGGTTACTATAAGGTAAAGATAAAAGTTGATGGATTTAAAATCGTTGATTCTGAGTGTGAGTGTGGACAAAAATTTTGTAGGCATACAATACAATTATATTTGCACTACATAAGAGTGAGGAATAATGATAATCATAATAAGGCCATCGGGTGAAATTGCACTAAAATCTCCCAGATCCAGAAGAAATTTTGAGCATACTCTAGCCAATAATATAAGAAATATTATAAAAGAAGGAAAAATATGGAAATCACAAGGTATATTATTTTTGGAAGTTAATGATGATAATAAGAACATAGAAGAGCTTAGTAAGGTATTTGGAATAGCCTCCTTTTCACCAGTTATATTAATTAAATCCTATAATAATTTAGAAGATATAGTAAATGAAGCTAAAGAAGTCTTTTCTGAAATAGTTAAAGGTAAGATTTTTGCTGTAAGAGCTAAAAGAATAGGTTCTCATAATTTTACCAGTTTAGATATCCAAAGAAAAGTTGGTGAGGCGCTATATCCATTTTCTAGAGGGGTTAATTTAGAGAATCCTGAAGTTGAGGTATTCATAGAAATTAGGAATAATATAACGTATTTTTACCATAAAATTATTAAAGGTCCTAAAGGTTTACCTGTTGGAGTCGCTGGAAAAACTGTTGTCTTATTTTCTGGGGGAATTGACTCGCCAGTAGCCACATGGATGATGATGAAAAGAGGCTCAATTCCCATTATTTTAAACTTCAATTTAGGTGGAAACATACATAGGAAATTTGTATTAGAGGAATTAAGTATACTTAGAAAATGGAGTGGAGGACATAAATTAAAACTATTTATCGTAAATGGTACAGATGTGCTAATTAAATTATCACAGATTGAGAAAAGAAATCGTGTAGTTATGTTAAAGCGAGTAATGTATAAAGTGGCTGAAAGATTATGCGACAAGACTAACGCTAAATCGATAACTACCGGGGAATCCCTATCACAAGTATCATCACAAACTATGACTAATTTATACGTAACCGAATATGGCATAAAATATCCAATTTTTAGACCTTTAATTGGGTTTGATAAAGAAGAGATTATTGAACTCGCAAGGAAAATTGGAACTTACGAATACTCAATTAAGCTACCAGAATATTGTGCAATATCAACTAAAGCTAGGACGTCTATAGAACTTAATGAAGTATTAAAGGATGAGGAGAAAATAAACATTGATTACGAGAAAATACTTGAAAACTCAGATGTAATTGAACTATGATCAGCCCTCACACGCGCACATCATTAATCAGTCCGGGGTTCTCACATCACTTAAACTACCTTAAACGACAAAGTCCATTTTCATTCTTTTACTATTAAAAAATAAGGCTTCTATCCTAAAAGCTTATTTAAAAGAGAATCCAATGATTTTTTAGCATCTAAAATACTCTTAGCCTTTTCAGGAGGATCCTTAAAGTAATAATAACAAACCTCATTAACGGCACCGCTGATACCGTGCTGTACTAATAGTTTTGCAATTCTTATCAGATCTATTAAAGGAGCCACTGCATTAAAAGAATCATATGTCTTCAGAGAAATATCAATTCTTACTGGGATTCCAATTCCGTATAGGCCTTCAATTACCATATAACTTACTCTTCTATCTTTTAGAAATTCTACATAATCAGATGTCCCAGCTACGACCTCAGCCCCGTTTGCGTATGAAGAAATAAGAGACGACTTTATACTTTTTTTAAGGTCTTTTCTCCAATCTTCTAACGTAACTAATGCTTCTGTAGATCCGGCAATGTCTATTTGATAAGACTTCAAAACCTTTACACCTCTATTTTTTAAAAATTCGATTATCCCGACATGTGTTATAGTTCCTCCTATTTGACTTAATAAGTCGTCCCCTAGGATTACAAGACCTTTTTCCCTAAATTGATCTTTAAATTCCTTTGCGGTTGGAGAAGGAGTGGAGTTTATGAAAGAAGAACCAGCCTCTAATGATGCAGTAGCATAAAAACTGCTCGCCTTTGTAGCTCCAGTAGGTAATAAGTTCAATACTACATCTACTTTTTCTCTCTTTAAGATATCCACTACATCAACCGGTTCCTCTTCAGATTCCTCAATAATGTTTGAAAGAATTCCAACTCTTCCATCTAGTGTAGGACCTCTCATTACAATAACATCGCTCCTAACTTCTACATACTTATCAACAACATTTGGTTTGGTAAAAATTGCTTCCCTGAGCTTCTTATTTATTTTCCTCTTATCGATATCAAAAGCCGCTACTATATCTATATCATATGGTTTTATTGGAAGATCCAATATTCCATATATCTCCTTCCCGTTTTTAGCTAATTCTATAGCTTGTACCAATGCAGAAGCTACATTGCCTACTCCAATTAATGCAATTCTAACCAATCTGACTCACCAATATCTGGAACACAATTGGAATAACTATACCTAATATTGTACTTAAAATTGCCGAGACTACTGCTATGTCTCTCTCTGAGCTTTTTACAACCTCAAACTTTCCTTCTCTAAAAACTTCTCTGATTATTGGTATATAATATCCTGCGGATATCGCACTATTAAGAACAGCTATTATGGTAAGCCAAGGATAGGTAAACGAACTTTCGAATAAGAATAATTTGCCCCAAAATCCAAAAAGTGGTGGTATTCCAAGCAGACTTAGTATAAGAACCACTATAGCAAAAGCTAATGGCTTATCTTGAGATGATATGCCTCTAAGCCCAGAAATGTCAGAAGTTCCAGATATTTTCTCTACGTGACTTACTATACCAAATAGACCTACCTGGGCAATTCCATAAGCGAGAGACTGTACCAGAATACCGATAATGGCTATAGCTGGAGATATCGTAAACATCGCAAAACCTATTAAAATATACCCAACTTGTGTTATTGAACTAAACGAAAGTATTGCTGCAACATCTCTCCTTGAAAAAGCTGTTATATTTCCTACTAACATACTGCCTATTGAAATAACTATGAATATCACTACTTCTACTATGTTAGGATCTGATAGATATACTACTCTAAATAAAGGAATTATACCTACGAGCTTACCAACACTCGAAATGAACGCTACTGATATTCTATCAGCATCTGTATAAACATCTGGTAACCAGGCTTGAAATGGAAAAGCTCCCATCTTAAATAGAAATGCTATTGAAATGAAAGATATAGCGAAAAAGAAGAGATTAGGATATATTACAGATGTAGTAAATATTAGAGAACCAGTTGAAACTAGATATGAAGCAAAACCAATAATCATTATTGAACTTGACAATAATCCCATGATAAGATATTTAATACCAGCATCAACTGACATATAATCCTTCCTAAGCATAGTTATCGCATAACTTGCGGCAGATGATATTGCCCAAGTGGTTAGAATAATAATGATATTGTTAGCAAAGGACATATAGAATAAACCTAGTAAGGATAATAGCATTAACGATAACATAGAGGAGCGTGTAGACCAAGATATTATATGATCTTTACTTAATAAAATGCTAAGTATACCTATGCTAAACACGGTTATTGAAAAGAAATAACCAGGTACGTCTATAAATAAAGACTTAGAGAATAAGGTATAATTTACAATACCAGCTACCCAAGAGTAAACTAAAAATACTAAGCTAATCCCTACTAGCACTGCAGAAAGTATCAGTGATAATCTAAACCTACTTTCACTAACACCATTATCTATAAATAAAACTGAGATTGAGGAAAATAAAATCAAAATTGATGGTATTAGAATTGGTAAATAATAATCTAAGTTCATTATCCAATCACCCCGAATATAACCAAAACAATAATTAAAAGTAAAACTATACCCCATGCATATAACATGATATAATCCCCAAGGATGTGATCCTCAACCGCATTATATATTCTTGAGCCAAAGCTAATCACAGATTTAGGTAATTTCTCGTTTAGTCCTATGTCAACAATCCCTCTCTCAAAGTTTTCAAATAAAGCATTAGCAAAACCTTTAAAGAGATATCCAAATTTGTCAAAAGCTGGATTTACGTACCAACCGTAATATGCAAAATCTATCAGAAACATTACAGAACTTAAGTTTAAACGTCTAGTATAAACAGCAAAGGCTATTATCCAACCTATTATAGATAATAATAAGCTAATTAAATCTATATCGGAAAATTGTATAACATTAAAGAAACTCGCTAGATTAAAGTAAAATATACCTAATATTACTGATGCTAATATTAAGAATGCAGGGCTTATAATCATTAAAGTACTCAAGTGTCCATGTTCATGACTTTCATGCGCCTCACCTTTCCACATGAACGTTCTCGCAATATATCTTAATATATAGATTGAGCCTAGGAATTCTAGAATTATATATAAGTAAAATATCATGGATGAAGCACTACTAGCTAAATTACCTATAATATTGTGGGCCCAAAACCCTATTAAAGGTGGCAGATTAGCTAAATTTAGCGCAGCAATTAACTGCAAAACAAATACAGAAGGAATTTCCTTGTATAACAATGGTTTTGAAGCTACATACCTACTTTCCGTATAATGTATTACGGAACCTGCATTCATGAAGAGAGACGCCTTATAGATTCCATGTGCAAACATTTGTATAAGTCCTACTATTATTCCTAAACTCACATTTCCAAGTAGAGCACCTAAAGAAGATGAGAATATCATCAACGATATTTGATCTGCCGTAGAATAGGCTAAAATCACCTTCTGTTCGTTTGAGGCTAGAGCGTTTATACTTGTATATAACGCTGTAAATAAGGTTATCCCTACCATTATTGCGAAGAACAGAGAAGTGTTAGTAGTAAGTGGTATAAATTGATAAGTAAGGAATGTAAGGATAGCCCCTAAATTAACCATAGTAGCTGCGTGTATTAGAGCACTTACCGGCGTTGGACCCGTCATAGCAGTCAATAACCATTGTGTGAAAGGAAATTGCGCACTTTTAGCAAGTCCCCCTAAAAACAATATTAGTAATATTAACCACCCGTCCGGACGCGAAGCTAAAGTAGACAGTGCAGAAAATACAGTAGATAATACATTTGATATAGGATATAGGATATAATTGTAACCTGATAGCGAAAGCAAATAACCTAATACTGCTAATAAGCCAACATCACCTATACGAGTGAAAATTAAAGCTCTAATTCCGCTAGTGGTTGGTTTAGAAATGTTTTCAATTCCAAATATTCTTCTTCCAAAATCTCCAACTACATTCCTTTCATTATCATCTAACCAATAGCTAATTAGACCATAGGATGCTAGGCTAGTTCCTTCCCATCCCGCGATAAATAGTAAAACATTATTTGCTAAGACAACAGATAGCATTGATGTCACGAAAAGCCCAAAGAAACCCCAATATCTTCTTAAAACGTTATCCTCTCTCATATATCCTATACTATATAATGCTATAAAGAATGATAGCGATGATACGAAAAGGGACAAAATGGCTTGAAGTAAGTTTGCACTAAATTGCAAATAACCGAATGAGTATGATAACTGAGGATGACCAAATAATGGTTGTCCTAAATTATTTACTAGCAAAAACGCAGATAACACCATTGAGATACCTATTGTTAATACTACTATTGCTCCTCTCAAATCTTGATTAAATGACTTCGGAGTTACCAGTGCGATTAATGAACCTATGACTGGCAAGAATGCTATTAACGGTAAAATTATAGAATTTGAAAAGAGTAATGTAAATGTTAAGGATGGACTTATATACTGAGGAATAAAGAAGGTAATTATACTCAGTGCTCCAATTAATAGCATTGGAATTGAATACTCTTTTAGATTGTCAAGATTCTTATTTTCCTTTTTGCCAGCATAAACAGTCTTGAACAGGTAACCTATATAAGCTGAAGAGGTGCCTATTGCAATCATTATAAAGGCTACTATTATCACAAACGCTGATAATCCTATCTTATCTAATATCGTACCTACTGAAAATATTAATAATGCTTCGCTTATTAAACCAATAGTTGGAGGTAGACCTAAGAGATTTAACGTCCCTATAAACGCCATTGTGGAGTGAATAGGGGAGGACAGATAAAGCCCGCCTAGTTTTTCAATATTCCTTTCATTTAGTTCAGTTATCGATGCACCAGCACTCATGAATAGAATAGCTTTTCCGAATCCATGAGAAACATAAATAAGGATACTTGCCAATATTCCTAAAGGCAATGAAGTAATAGAACTTGATAATCCTCCCAAAAAGGCAATAGAAGCGCCTAATAACATATAACCCATTTGAGAAACACTGGAATAAGCTAGAAATCTCTTGAAGTCTTTTTGAGCCAAAGCGTTAATTCCACCATAAATCATTGTTATGAGGGCCCACGCTATAAATATAGGAGCTATGAAGGACATAGTAGGGAATAGATAATAGTAAATGATAACTACGAATATTCCCAAACCAACCATATTTGGACTTAATAGTACTGAAATGGGGGTTGGAGCTTCGCCATGAGCATAAGGTAACCATATATTAAAACCAGCCTGAGCACCTTTTATAAACATTCCAATAACCGCTATTATAAACACCAAAATGGAGTAAGGTATTGCGGAATAGTTCGCAAAAGTATAGGCATTTGTATAAATATTCATCGAGCCCGAAGTAAGACCTATTATTATGATTGAAGCCAAAAGTAGTATTGTACCAATATGCGTCCATATGAAATACATAAGACTTATCCTACGTCTATCACCGTAGCCATAAAGTGCTATTAACAAAAATGAGGAGATTAATGAAATCTCCAAAAATATGTATAGCTCCAATAAATTAGTGGATAATACAGTATATAGCATGGAAAGACTAAAGAGAGTGTATAAAGCATAGTAAAGACCCCAATTATATCTATTATCTTCCTTGAACTTATGTTCCATATACCTTAATGAATATACAGTAGTCAACAAGGTAATTATTAGAATAGTAATTAGAAATGGATAATTAATATTGTTTATAACAATTCCAAAATCTTCTATATATTTTGAGACAAAGATATACTCATAACTTCCTTTTAAAAATAAAAATGGAATATTAATAGCAATCGAGAGCAGACTTACAATAAATGAAGCTATTCTTGATCTAATAAAAAATATTGAGACTGCCAATATGAATGAAATTATTAATAATATAAAAGAGAAATAAACCATTTTATTCCACCTCCAGTTTATCTTTTTGCCTATAATATAAGATAACAGCTGCGAACGCGACTACAACTTCTGTTAAGGCCATACCTATTGAGAAAAGAGAAAATATTACAGGCTTGTAGACCATACCCACAACACTAGAGTAGGAGAAAACAAATAAAATTGATGCATTTAACACAATCTCAGACGATAATAACACTCGGATAATATTTGATGTTGAGGACAAACCATATATGCCTATCCCTATCAAGAGGCCAGATATTATAATACCCAATAAACCAAGATCCATCATTTCTAATCCCTCCTAGCTAAAGCTATTGCTTCAATTAATGTAGTTAATAGAGCTATGATAAGTATAATCAATGGAAACCAATAGTTTTCTAAAAGATCATTAGCTAGTAATTGGAAATTAATTGGTTGCAATGCTGCTGGAGAAACCCTAAAATTAGATATAAAAATTGTAATTAAGAATAGAAGAGTCACTGCTCCTCCAGCCAATATTCCCAATGATCCTCTACGAATCCTAACTTCTAAATCCTTAAACATGACTAGCGAAATAGCTAGGAAAGTTACAGTAGCTCCCACATAAAGGAGAATGTGAAACACTGAGTATATACCATAAGTTGAAGGTGCTATTAACGCTATTAATGCAGCTATGCTTAAACCTAGAAATGCTAGACTTACAGCACCATAAAATACGTTCTTAGCTCTAATTATGTATATAGAAAACGCTATTGCCATAATCCCAAAAAACCCAAACAGTATATATTGTAGTATTTCACTCGTCTGCAGGTACATATTTTATCCCCTTTTTCTCATCTACTACTGCTTTTACTTTTCTCACTGGCTTATTTTCTAGTGGAACCTCATCAACATCTACGTTAAATCTATCAGGATCAAAAATTAGTTGTTTTCTAGAATTAAAAACTAGATCATGAACTCTAGTTTCTTTTAACGCATCTACTGGACATACGTCTACGCAGAAACCACAGAATACACATCTACCATAATTTATTTGAGGGAATTTCTTTCCACTTTCCGTAACCATTTTCATAGCATCCGCTGGACATATTAATGCACATAAAGTACAGCCTATACATACATCTTTGTAAAGTCTGATCATTCCTCTATATCCTGTAGGAAGAGTGAGACTATCCTCAGGGTATTGCAGTGTTATTCTTTTAGGTTTTATAAAGTACTTTATACCCGTAGCTATTGACTGTATATGTTCTGCAAATAAACTTGCTATATTTTCTTTCTTATATTCTTTCACCTTATCCATAGATAACCCACCACCACACCTAATATCAAGGAAGCTAAGGCAAGAGGGAAGAAATATTTCCAACTTCCCCTTAAAGCCTGATCTATCCTATACCTCCCATAAACTGCTCTAAGAAAAACAGAGAAAAATACTACTATTGCGGCTTTAAAAACTGTAAATACAGCACCGGCAAATCCACTAAATGGTAGCCAACCACCTAAGAATAAATCTACAAAAAGAATTGCATATACTAAGTTCGCTACATAAGACCCTGCCATAGTCAATACGAATAGAAAACCACTATACTCTGTGTACGGACCTATAACTAATTCAGTTTCAGCTTCAACTATTTCGAAGGGAAATCTTGAAGAACCTATTAACATTGCAACTAAGAAGACGAATGCCGCGATAGGATTAGCTATAAACCCTGGTATTCCTGAAGTTACGATCTTAGCAACGTCAAGCGTATGGTACTCTAATGCTAACGCAAGCGTAGAAATTATAATTAAAACATCATAAGATACTGACAGATAAGCTTCCCTTATAGATCCTACTACAGCAAATCTATTGTTAGTATTCCATGCCAAGAATATAACAAGAATTGGATATAAAGATTCCAGTGCGATTATTCCTATTAAATTATACTCGATAAAATATGGAACTAAAACTCCTTGATGAATCTGGCTGTCATAAAATATGTTATGATACACTGATAATATGGAACCTTGAGATGGTATAGTAGAAATTGGAAGAAGGGCCATAGGCAAAAACGCAAATATTAACACTAGGATCGGGGATAGTGCATAGAGTGTCTGATTTACTCCATTGGGAATTATTATCTCTGAGAAGACAAACTTTATAGCATCCGCAAATAACTGCAGTAATCCTCCTAGCCTTTTAGATGCATAATAAGGACCATATCTAAGTTGGACTATTGCTGCAGCTTTTCTTTCAAACCATATAGTAATTAAAAGAAAAATCAGAGTGAATATTAGACCAGGGAAAATTACTGTTAAAAAAAATGAAGGATAGAAGAAATAATATTGTAAAGCTGAGAGAACACTCATTACCTATCTGCCTCCGGTGGGAAATAATCTAGGCTACCATAAATCGAAACTAAATCAGCATATCGGGAACCTTTACATAACTGCTTAAAAACATATATTAACCTATAAGAGGGAGTTATCATTCTTAACCTATAAGGCTTAGGAGAACCATCACTTACTACATAATATGCCAGCTCTCCTCTTCCAGCCTCTACTCTAGATATAGCTTCACCCTTAGGTGGCCTAAATGAAGCATAATATCCTGGCAATACAATTCGTCGATAAGTCTCCCAATACTTCTTAAGTCTAGTAGGAGGTATCTGTTTGAAAAACCTGTCTGACAAAATATTACCCTCTGGTATATTCTTTATTATCTGCTCTAATATTCTCATACTTTGTTCGATTTCTTCTAATCTTACTAAACCTCTTGCTAGACCATCTCCCTCTTTGTATACAGGAATTTCAAAGTCTAATTTATCGTAAGCTCCATAAGGTTCTATCTTTCGAACATCATAATATACTCCGGAAGCTCTTAAATTGGGACCAACTGCACCCCATCTGATAGCGTTTTCTTTAGTCATTACCCCAACGTTTTCGAGCCTTGCTCTAATTGATGGATTATAAAAGAAGATCTTTTTCCAATCTTCTAACCTTTTACGTTGATATGATATGGCCTTTAACGTCATATCTTTTATTTCTTGTGTTATATCTCTTCTAACTCCGCCTGGTATTATATATGAATTCGTAACTCTTGCCCCCGTTAATGCTTCCAATATTGTTACCCATACTTCTCTATCACCAAAACCCCACATAAAACCAGTAGAGTGACCCAAGAATATTGACAAAATGCCTAGCCCATAGAGATGACTAGCTATCCTATTTACCTCTGCCGCAAAACTCCTTAAGTATTGTGCCCTTTCTGGAACATCAACCCCTAAAATCTTTTCCACTGCAATAATGTAACCTAAATTCATATGTATAGAATCTAAAATTGCTGGTCTCTCTACTAAAGGTATAAGGTGCATATAATTTCTATTTTCCGAAAGCTTTTCCACTGCTCTATGAACATAACCAACGTCTAAGTCTACATCCTCTATGATATCTCCATTTAATTTTACAAATATCCTCATATGACCAGAGCCAGGATGTTGTGGACCTACATTAAGCTCCCCTTGAATTGGTATAAATTCTACAGACATCCCAGTAGCTGCTAGAAGTTGTTCTTGTATTTCATTCTGTGGTTGGCTTGTCAACGAAGATCCCCTCCAACCTAATCTTAAATGACTTTCTTAAGGGATATACGCCTTCAAAATCTTCATCCAAGAAAAGTCTCCTAAGATCAGGATGACCTTCAAACCTAATTCCTAACATCTCATAAGTCTCCCTTTCTCCAGTCCAAGTACTTTCAAATATTGAATACAGTGAAGGCAAAGAAGGATCTTTGTATGTTACAGTTGTTCTTAAGGCTAATATTATTTTGGCCAGGTCCAAATTTGAGTATGAAGATATATGATAAACTACCTCTAGTTTCTCCTGCTCGGGATAATCTATACCTGTCACTGCTTTAACATGATCAAACCCAAACTCTTTCAAGTAATTAGCCACATCCTTTATAACCTTCTTATCAGTTACTACAACAGTTATCCGTCTATCATTTTCAACTTTAACTTGGCATTTAAACTTAGTCTGCAAATCATTTACAAGATTTTTTAATGCTTCACTCATCTTCTCATCTCCCACTGATATAATAAATTAATTTGTTTAATAGCGTAATATAGAACAGGGTACATTAAAACAATAAACACCACAACTACCAATAGTAAATCCCTGAAAGCTACCGGCGTCGTATAATAATCAGAGAATGCAATAGGAAGTAATAATACAATTATTGGCTCTAATGTAACATAAAGTAATAAATAACCATAATACTGCAAGGGGAACCAAAGTCTTCCTAATCCTGTTGGAATATTTCCAGCCTCAAATCGGCTAACCTTTAAGGGGTTAGGCTTCGAAGGGAGCACTAACAGCAAGAGCTTGTAAAGACCATATCCAGCAGCCAGGAAAACTACAATAGGAATCCCGAATCCTAAAATAGCTTGTGTAAGTGACATCGCATGTGTATATAAAAGATGTTCATTTAAATACTCTTCGTTAAAAAGTTACAGTTAAGAGTTCAATACTACAGTAAAGTTATCTAATATTATCCACTACTGAACGCGAATTTATAACGCATTTTCTAATCCCATCTCTCACCACTCCCTCAATGCATCTTTGAGATATAAACTCTAATCTGTAATCTTTAAATATATCTTCTAAAGTTATTGATTCGTTTTCATTTCTTATGAAGTTTTCATGTATAATACAATTTGGTCCAGCGTATTTAAACAAGCGTGGATGGACTTTCTTTACCTCCTCAAGCATCATCCATGCTATTGCTCGTATCTCCCACTGAGCTCTACTACAAAGCCTTAACGCGAAAAAGTTATATAGTTCTCTAGCGTTCATTGTTACTACTATATTTGTGTTTACTCCGTTAGGTAAAACGTATCTAGCATCTTCCTCTGGAACACCAGATTGTAAAAGGTTAAAATAATTATTATAGGCTTCCTTATACGCTTTCTCTATTAGCTCTTTATCTCTCTTCTTAGCTGATAGTGGGATTATTGGCTGATAATACTCGTCAATTGGCTTAGCGAAACGATGAGACGTTTGAGTATATGAGGCTATCCTATGCCTAACAAGTTGATGTGATGCTACTCTCGAAATCCCCTCAATTGAAAATGTATATACAGAATGCTCAAGAACACTCCAATAACCGTGAACTATTGCATCCCTAATCCATATCTCGACCTCATCATCAGTCATTTCCTTCTCGTGATAATCCCAACCTTTTCTGGACCTCGACATTTTTGCAGCTATAGCAATGACTTTCTCCCCATCATTAGTATATGAGACTAACTTAACAGAGATCATATCAAATACTATTCTTTCTTATTCAATTTTTAAGAAATGTGGTTCATCGCTCTATTGAAGGTTTACTTGATTCAAAAATAATCACATAATGTTAATAAAATTAACTTCGTACAAATATTACTATAGTTTATTGAGAAAGATCACTAAACTTCTCAACTAATCTGGTTAAAATGCCAGCGTTCTTCTCTGCATCCTTTTCAATTTGATCTAGCGTCTTTTTTGCCTCTTCATTTTGTAATGATGACAACTTTTGCTTATAAGAAACTATTGATTTTAATTCTTCCTCCAGAGAATCTAAAATCAAAGTTAATTCTTTAATATCGATCTTAGCATTTTTGATTGCTCTATCTCTCAAGCATGTATAATGAGTAACGCCATTTTTTAAATAAGTGAATAATTCATCCCAATATATTGTATTATTACATAACACACACTTCCATTTTGTAGCGGGACGACTCATAGATAGTAGAAGTTTTATATGTAAATAAGCCTTACGGTTAATGATGATACTAAATTCACGCATACTTGATGACGCTAAGTTCTTCGACAAACCCATATTATTATTTTTTACTGACGAAAACTGCAAGGACTGTGATGCTATTTATTCAAAATTACAAGAGTTAACAATTTTTTCAAAATACATAGGCAAAAAGGTAGATGCACTAGAGTACATTCCGTATACCATCAGACTAACACGAGGAATAATACCAACGATTGCCATTCTTACTCCTACTCTAAATTTATTAGCAGTAATAGAATCTAAAGATATTAAATTTATTGAGACAAGACTGAGAGAATTAGTGGATCAGTATAAAAGAAAAGTGATAAAGGGTATAAAGCTAGACGGGTACATCCCCGAGCCTATGGAACCCAATCCTAGCATAATATATGAGACAGTAAATAGAGTAATTGAAGGTTATGAAGCGGATAGCAGAATGATAGAAGTCTATTTAACATATACAAACGTATATAAGGATTACCTTAAGATAAAAGACAAAATAAAATATTCTGACGATTTAGCTAGGTATCTTTTGGAAGGAAAAAGAGAGGAGATAAAAATTGATGAAAAATACTCTACAAATATTGCAATGTTGGTAAATTATGGTGTAATAAGTATACAAACATTACTAGATTTTATGGATACCAATAGTGGTGAGGTATATAGAAGTAAGAGAAAAGAAAGTAAGGGAATTTTACTTGATGAAGCCCTAACAGGTAATGCATTAGTTAGTGAATATGAAAGGACCTTGAACGAAGACTATCTTAATCTTTCTATAAAAATAGCAGAATATATAAAGGATAATTTACAGCATGAAAAAGGTTTTAGAGACATAAAGGAAGTTGATGATATAACTAGAATACCTTATTTGGAGCCAATTTCAAACTCTGAAGCTTCAATATTCTTTTCCCGATTATGGAATATAACTAATAATGAAACATACAAAAATTTAGCTCTTAAGGGATTAAGTAGTGCGTTAGGAGGTGCTCTAAATAATCCTAAGGTAATTGCAAGAACAGCAATAGCTTACCTCAAACTTTTTGAGAGTATAAAAGCTAATAATTACCTTAATATTATAGATGCAAGAGTTACCGTAGTAAAGAATAATAGTTGCCAAGATTCTATGCTATATTATAATGGGAAATGCTATTCAAAAATTGACGAAATACAACCTACAACTTTTTAAAATATCTTGCAACGTATTTACTTAATAACCTATTACTACCCCCTTCACAGATCGTTCGAAACACTCGGTATTTCTCTATTGGAAATAATTTGCCTAGAGCTTCAAATCCATGATTTTTAAGCGTAATTGGTGCATCTACTGAAGAAATACCAGTTAGAATTAGGTGATTAGCAGAGATTTGAGTAAGAATCTTATCTATTGTATTATTGACTAGAGAAGATGCGAAAATTAGCGCAGTAGTGCACACTTCATGAGATAGTAAAGAGAAAGGTCTTATTTCAGTATTACCTACCCTCTTATTTTCTGTAGATAAGAAATCATAGACAACTACGCTATCAAAATTACTATATGATAATTGGGGTGAAAAGCCAAATACGCAAAGCTTTCCTCCAGAGTATAAATTAATCGGATCACCTTGTGTAAACCCATTCATTTCTCCTAAAGCATTTAGAATTGCTAGAGATAAAGATCTTTGTAAATTTGAGTCCAGATTGTTTATTACGACATCATATGCATTTTTCCCTATTATCTCACCTGCATCTTCTATCTCGCCATCCGTTATAGTATGTGAAATTCCTATGTATTGGTTATCTAACATTACAGATGTATAAGTAGGGCCAACACATACGTTAATAATCCTCCTTTGCTTTAAACGATATGATAATTCATCAATAATTTCTCTAAGGATCATAATTATCATCACTCTTACAATATTATTTTACCTTTATCATAAACATGTTCTTTTACTTCCTTATTAGGCAAAATTATCGTGCGACGATTTATAAGAACTCCATCACTAGTAATTACCTCTTCGCCTAAAATAGACCCATCTAATATATGATTCCATCTTCCAATCTTACTTTTGTCGGCAATTATAGACCCAGATATATATGTGTACTCTTTAACCTTTACTTTGTTCATTAGAATACTCTCAGATATGTAAGTTCCTTTTCCTACCTCTACATCATTACCCAAGATAGTATTGGATGTAATGTAAACGTCGTCTTCAATGACATTTTTTGAACCAATATAATAAGGAGGAATAAGTGTACACTTTTCACTAACCTTAGCTGATGAATTAATATAGCCCTTAGGGTATTTTTGTACTAGTACTTCGAAATTAAGCCTAAGATAGTCATCGGGAATTCCTATATCTGCCCATATTCCGTGATACTTATATACCGCAATGCATTTAGTTCTAAGTAACTTAGGTAAGAAATCTTTACTTATAGAAGATGGAGTATCCACTAACTTGAACAGACTCTTTTTAAAAATATATACTCCAGCATTAATTAAATTACTTATAGGTTTTTTAGGTTTTTCTATTAATTCCACTAATATGTCATTCTCGGTATAAAGTACACCATATCTTCTAGGATCTTGTACCTCCGTACCTACTATCACAGCATCACAGTTCTTTTTATAATAAAAATCAAGAAGCGATTTCATATCTATTTCACTATATATATCCCCATATATAACTAGAACATCGTCGTCTAAATTATGCTTCTCAGAGATCAGTCTTAAAGGACCTGCATCACCTAAAGGTTCATCTTCAACTTCAATTTTAACCTTATCTAGCATATTAATACCTTTTAAGTAATCAATTATCTTGTCAGCCATTACCCTTAATGATAAATATATATCAACAATACCAGAATTGGTAAGATTTTCTAGAATATAACCCAGAATAGGTTTATTTAAAATAGGGAAAAGAGCTTTCGGTTTGGTTAGACTCAAGGGCCTAAGTCTAGTAGCATAACCTCCTGCTAGTACAATTGCGGATACCATACTAAGAAATATGTGATAATAGATAAAAAACTATTACTTCGTTAAATATTTCTGTAACTTCTTTTCCGCTGCATCCCAATTTACTACATTCCACCACGCATTTACGTAATCAGCTCTCTTATTCTTGTACTGTAGATAGTAAGCGTGCTCGAATTCATCTAATATTAGTATTATAGGTATTTCTGCTATATGATTTTGGAAGTGATTTTCAAACGTCATAATTTGTAAATTGCTTGTCTCAGTATCATAATAGAGAACAGCCCAACCCGTACCTGGTAGTGAATTAGCAGTTTCAGTAAAAACTTGCTTAAACCTATCAAAACTACCATATTGTTTATTTATTAAGTCTGCTAGTGCACCACCAGGTTTCCCACCGCCTTTCCCACTTGGTGCCATATTTTCCCAATATAAGGCATGCAATTTGTGCCCATTAATGTTAAACGTAAGACCACGTACGATACCTTGAATATCATACTGTCCAGCTTGTAAATCTCCTTTTACTACTTTTTCTAGTCTTTCTAGGAGTGAGTTAGCTCCATTTACATACCCTTTATGATGCCCATTATAGTGTACATCAATTATATCTTTACTTATATATGGTTCTAATGCATCTATCTTGTAAGGTAATGGAGGTAGCTCGTACTTTTTAAACTGAATTTGGAGAGTCATAGGTATAGATATGAAGAACCATTTATATCTTTAACTTACTAAAGCTAGTAAACCATATATATCTTTGAGAGATAATATTATCTTAAGCATGTTTATAAAAAACCCGGAGCCAAATAGTGATACTATATATGACTATATGAATAGAGTAATAGTCGCTATTATTAACGCAATTCTATCATACAAAATCTTCCTTTCGTTTTTGCCTATTGATTATATATATTTTGCCATAGCTATTATCTCGGTAATTTCATTTTTCTTTCATAAACCTCTTTCTATAACTTTTTTGTCAATATACATTATAGACAGTGCTGCGGTTTATAAGATACTATACAATATAACACTATATCCTCTGATTCAAGGCTATTCAATTAAATATCTAATAGAAATACTGTTAATGTTAATTTTTATATTTATAATCCCTCTACTTTGTATTTTGAGATATGGTTCTGTAGGAGGTGCAATAGCGTCTGGTTCAATACTTTTATCAATTTACAATCCATTCTTTTTGTTGTTTTTGCCTTTTGGTATTGCAGAAAAGAATAGTAAAATTATAGTAAATATTCTTTCTGCTTTACCTTTACTAGTAATACCTATTACTCTATATTACGACTCGTCACTGTATAGTTATTTACTCTGGCTATCTATCATATTAGTTCCGATATCTGGTATGTTATTTAGTATAAGACAGTTATTTAGCTTAACTGGAATCTTACCATTTTCTATATTTCTTTATATAAATAGCCAGAGTTTAGAAGTAATAATCTCAATTTCACTGTTAACATTGATTTTAAATATAATTCCTTCTATAGTTTCACTGATTAAAGCTAATTTCTATATTAAAAAAGAAGTAATCGAGATGAAAAATAGGATAGACGAAGATATAAATGAAACTAAAGGAATATTGGAGAAGATAAAATTACTCGCAAAGGATGCAAATGATATTGAACTAACTCCTTTAATTCAGAAGTATAATAAATTCTTTGCTGATATTTCAAACAACTTGGAAAATATATCTGATATAAAGACTTTGCAAAATATTGAACTAGAATTAAATGCCAAAAGATTAGAGCTAGAGAGAAGTATTAATGACTATCTATTTGATCAGATCTCACGATATAACGAAATTGTAGATGAAATCAAAAATTATGGCATTGTGCTAGATAAAATGGAACAACTTTCTGAGCCTATAAAAATTAATGACGAGGGAATTATTAGGATAAATAAACTAATGACGAGAATGAAGGAAAATCTCCACTTATTATATAAATATATTGAAACTATAAATAATTCGTTAGTATTATTACTAGGCAAGAATTACGAAAACGAGATAATTGATGTAAGACTTAATATAGAAATGTCAATTAAGTATCTAAAGATACTACTTAATAAAGAAAATTTAGAAAATTGCAAGACGTGTACAGAACTGATGCTTAAGTTTTTACAACTATTCAATAGTATAAATTTAAATGTGAACCAGGAATTATTGAAGAGCATAATAAAGCTTAGCGATGAAAAACCTGCCATCTACATAGTAAAAAGTAGGGAAATTTTAGAGCAAGGTTTAAAGACAGCTTCTAGTATATTAACTAAAATTAAGGAGGATTATGAATACATCAGAAAAGAGATACCTTCATTAAGTCGATATAAGGAATTTGATCTCATTAACTTACTTGAAAAGGAGATAAATGATTCCACTAAGCCAATATGTAAGAGAATAGAGACGTTATCTTCATCGATTCAAGTAATTCAAGATTTGTCCAGTATAATAACTCATAAGAATGAAATAGCTGATGTTATTAACTTGATTAATGATAACTATGAACTTATCTTGCAAAAAGTAATTGAGGAAGGATGTATAAAACTTAATGAGTTAGGAATAGCCTTAGATTATGGTAAGTTTATAGATCTTGTACTACAAGAAAAAGGTACAAACTTAAGAGTGGTTAATGATTCAATTTGTTACATTAGATAAGTGTCTTATCTTAACCTTTTTATAGTAATCTCTGCATGATCATCAACTAGATCTGCTTTAAAAAGATATCTAGGGGCATTTCTTAGGAGTTGATGAGTACATAGAACTCTATCTTTATCTGTTAGTATCAATATACTATCACCTACTTTCATAGCCACCAAATATTTTGAAATTTCTAGAATAAATTCTTCACATGGTTTTCCTCTAAGATCTAATTTCTCCATAAAATGACCTATTTTAGCAGAGATTAAAAAGTTTAAAAACATTTTAGCTTTCATGGTTAGGTTTTTAAATTTGGAAATACCTTACTTGGTACCTATTTTTAGCCTTTAGTTCAGTTTGTTCTTTTTGAACCTTATTAAATATTTCATCGTAATTCACTAACATGAAGTTGTACGCATCTAATATCCTGCTCATTACTGTAGAATCAGAAAGCGGATAGATCCTTAGGCCAACTCTTCCTAATGTGCCACCTCTTATCATTAGCCAATGGGCGAAAACTTCGACCGGATATTTCTGCATGATTGTTTCTTTACTTATTTTTCTCTCATACAACCAAAATATTTCCCTGATAAAATTGGATGATATATTTCTTAACATTCTAGGTTTCCATTCCTCTAGGTACTTCTCTCCTTCTTTTATCATTATATTTCTTAAATAATTGTAATATTCCTCTTTTTCCTTCTCACCCAAAAGTGACAATCCAGTTACAGCCATTACGAAATCTTTTTGAGCTAGGAATGAGTCAAAGTCCCTATTAATATATAACCAGGCTGTAGCAGCGAATGAGTCAACTATCCCAAGCATTAATTTTTCAACTAACTTATCCTTATCTATTTGCTTAGTTATTTTTTCTCCACTTAAAATCTTTTCAAACTCCTCAAAATCCACAATCCCTGCATATACCAATTTTCCATCTATGAAAATGGATGGTGTTGAAATTACACCTCTTTCAAAGGCTAGAAATGGATATAATTCTGTATCAATGATTTTTACTTTCCCTAATAATCCTTTATTCTCTAAGTATTCAAGAAGCATATTACATTCTACACAGTTTTTATGAGTAAAAATCTCTACTTCCATTTCTCTTTCACAGTTTAATTTTCCTTGCATTCAAGCAATTAAGTTCTTTCTTCCACCACAGACTATCATATCTTTTATCGAGAAGCCATATAGTCGCACTATCCATTGGACCTCTAATAGCTCTACCTATAGATTGTTTTACCGCGATCAATGCTTGTATTCCAATTAATTCGTTACTGATATCCTTTTTCAATCTCTTTGATATTTCCTCAATACGTATTTTTAAGTAATCGTCTATTGGAGGATAAGGGATACCTACCATTGCGACATCTGATATTAAACTAGTTCCGTTTTCGACTATTTCAATTCCTTCAGCTAGCTTACCCCTTGCTATACCCATGATAATTGTTTTTTCTTTTTTCACATTATTCATCATCTCTTCAATATTTGTTTCTGCATCCTCTGCAAAATATCTTATGTTTAGAAATTTAGATACAATTCGCATAAATTCATAGCTAGGAAATATAGCCAAAACATTCCTTTTAGAATTGTAGAAAATTTTTAATAAATACGATGCATATTTACGTGCCATCTGTTCCGACCTTAGGCTATAAGTAGTTGTTACATCTGTAGCTATAAGACACTCATATGTTCCAGTTAATCTCTTTCTCATAACCTTCTCCGCATCAATATACAATATTTTTCTATTAATCCCTATAATATTTCTAAGATAATCTAAGGGTTGCATAGTACCTGACATTAACATATAAGTAATTTTCTCATCGTTTAGTATATCAGTAAAGTAGGATGGTATTATATATTTAGCGACTAGAGAATTTGAATATGAAAAAACTCTAACTCTTTCATCATTAACTAAATCAAAAAACCTTAAAATCGAGCCAAGATAATTTCTACTTATTGTCTTATTTTTTATCATACTTTTCCTAATTTCTTCATATTCCTCTGCTATACTATCAATTTCATCCTCTGAAGGAACTATATTAGCCAATTTCTCCTTTTCAATAAGTATATATTTCTCTTCTGAATAAATTACTTTTTCTATATTTTCCTTAAGCCTCTCTAATATTAATCTTACATTCTGTGATTTAGTTTGAGAAATTGCCATCTCTATGATTCTTTTGTTTAGTTTTTTCTCTTCTATATTAGAAACATTCTCAATATTGTGAGCCTCATCTATTACAACAACATAGTTCTCCCAATTAATATCTAAGGATTCTCTAAGCCAGGGTATAAACAGATAAGGATATGTGAGTAGTACTACATCAACATTTTTTATACTCTCCAAGAGCGAATAATATGGGCAAAATCCTAATTCTTTACCCTCCTTCTTTAGTTTATTCAGACTCGACTTTGGTGAATCAGTTATAGTAATTGTGGACGCGTTGAAAATTTCACATCCACTACAATATATATCTTGAGGATCAACGTCGGAAGAACTAAAAACACACGCAGAAGATTTCCCAATTAAAAATCCGTATTTTTTATCTTTAAAATGCAAAGATAGTTCTCTGTAAACTGGGAAAAACTCATTATGAGTTCTGACAACGAAGGCCACTTTTGGCTTAACCTTGAATGAAGCGTAAAGAGCAAATAGAGTCTTACCACTACCAGTAGGTGCTTGTAATGAGACTAAAAAATTATTTCTTAATGCCTCAACAACCTTTTCAGCTATCTTACTTTGCCACTCTCTAAGTTCCACATTAGATTAATTGTGGAGTGTTTACTATAACTTCTTCTAGCATTATGTATTTTACAAAAGACTTATCGAGCAAGGATGCAATAGCCTTCGCCTTTCCTCTAACTTTAACAACGTTCATTATATTAAATACTCTTTCTATCTTTAATGACTCTTTTTGAATCTCATTTATTACCTCGCTAGATGGTGGTAAAGAGGTTATGATTATGGCTCTAATTTCGGTTGCAGGTGAATTTTGAACTATCTCAAAGATTCTATAATCAAGTTTTGCTTTAAGATCTTCACTTATTTCTAACATCTTTGATTTCCTCTACTCTACTTAATTTGCTTCCAATCTTATAAATTGTTTGTTCATAATCTTTCAAGTGGTTTTTATTATTCAACGACTGCCATGTTTAAATCTTACAATTTAATTAATAAGATTAAATAACTGCCAAGAAAAAAATTTTTAGTATTAGATGCTAAGAATTGTCCATTAAACTCAATGTTACTGTATTAAGAGTATTTTACTTATATATAGTTTGCTTTAATTTCTCATTAGGTCATATTAAACACGTGGAGATTATAAGGATAAGTAAGACTAGTTTTAGAACAGGAGAGAAAAGAAAAATTACACTACCCAATGGCCAAGAATTAGTTATTTTTTATCTAGGAGCAGACAGATTTTTTGTTTTCGATAATAGATGCCCACATTTGGGATGTGATCTTTCAAAATATGGCGTTATCATAAAAGAGGAATTGGTATGTCAGTGTCATTTTTCTCACTTTTCTATATATACTGGAGAACCTAGGAAGGGAGCTGCAAAAAAGCCTATAAAAATATACAAAGTTCAAGTAACTGAAGACGAAGTTATTATATCGTTAATATAATTAAAAATCTGGATTACTTTTTTATAGTAAAGTTGGCCCTGTGCTAAAGGTTCTATTGCATACGAATAGATGAGCTTTGAGCCTAGTAGACCAACTGCTATCCTATCTAAGGGATTGTTACTCATTGGAATTACCGTTATGTTTTCATATTCAAGAAGAGGTAATATCACCTCCTTATATCCTTTCAGACCAGGTACTGCGATCTTGACACTAAACGCTTTTTCGGAAAACTTACTGACAATCTCCTTTACCTTTCCTAAAGCTGGAAGATAGTTAAAATAGTGAATAGAGACTATCACATTATCGTATGGTACGCTATGTTTTTCGAGAAATGAAACCTCAACATCATATAGAAATTTTTTGTCATAAAGTTCTTTTAAAAGTTTTATCTTTAATTCATCCTCTAATTGATTTATCCCCCCTTCTGTCTTATCTCTTAACGTTATTATTAACTTATTTTTGTATTTATCTAAAAACTCATAATAGTCAGATATCACACTAACCTCTCGATCCTTTAGATAATCTAATCTTAGCTCTATTAGATCTGCATCTAAAAAATTTGGTATAAGTTTTAAGTCTTCTATCTTTTTAATCGGCAGTGAGGCTACTATTAAAGGTCTCATTCAATGGAGATTTTTGCATTTAGCGATAATAAGTCTTGCCAGTAATTAGGATTACTCTTACTTACACATTCAGCTGATGTAATTACTCCACCATTTACTAAGGCTAAAGCAGACGACATCATAGCCACTCTGTGATCATTAAAACAGTCTGTAACTGGAGAGTTTAACAGATTTTTGTTAATTCCAAATATCAAAATGGAGTTAGACTTAACTTCGCTTCCTACACCATATAATTCTAAAATTTTCCTTATGCTTTCAATTCTATCACTTTCCTTAATCCTCAATCGTTCAATCCCTGTAATTTCGCTTGTTCCCTCTGCTATAGCAGCTAATCCAGCTATTGTCATAGCTAAATCCGGTGCATCGTCTATATTTATTTTTATGGGAGAATATTTCTCTCTAGCCTCCACATACCATTTACCGTCTGAATACTCACTAGTAGCACCCATCTCACGAAATATTTTAACAATGCTATGATCACCGAAATAGTCTTTTGGTTCCCATAAATTAACTATTGTAACTCTACCACCGCTAACTAATGCGGAAAGAGCATAAAATGAAGCTAAACCATAATCTCCAGCTACTTCACCTTGGAATTCAACCAAATTATTGGGATTAACATGAATCTTATTACCATAAAACTTAACATCTGAACCAAATCTATTAAATAAATCTACCGTAAGCAGTATATAACTTTTAGATGATATTGGAGGCAGTATTTCAATACTGCCACCATTTAGAATATGAAGAGCATATATCAAGCCAGAAATATATTGACTACTCTCGTCGCCAGAAATTTTTATTTCGTTACTACTTAACTTTCCGGTTATGGTTAAAGGCAAGCTATAGGAAGAAAATGATATACCATAACTACTTAACGCTTCCACGATTCTTTTTAAAGGTCTTCTTCTTAAACTTTCTTCAGCATCAATTGTCACTTCTCCACCTATTGCAGCTACTATTGGAATAAGCATTCTAAGAGTAGTCCCTGAACCTTTCAATTTTATAAACTTCTTCTTGATTTCTAATTTCTCTGGAGGTATGAATTCGGAATTGTTTTTTACTTCAACTCCTAATGCTCTTACTGAATTTATAGCATCTATAACATCTTCCGATAAAACTAGACTGTGAAAATGTATTCTAGTAAAAAGTGAAAGAAAAATTAGTCTGATTGCTAAACTCTTTGATTGGGGGGCTTTTATTATCCCATTAATCTTTGATGGGTAAATCTTTACAATCAAGGCTTACAGGCCTAGCTATAATAACATCTCCAAACCTCTTAAGGCTTTCGTATACTGGACCTTCTTCTCCGTACTTAGATACTGCAAAGTATGACGGGCCATTCCCGCTAATCCCAGCAGCTAACGCTCCATTTTTCAAAGCGATCTCTATTGGATCTAAAGGATAACCTAAAATATTAGCAATTAATATTCCATTAATCTTCATAGCAGTCAAATAATCCTTAAGTGCTATTCTAAAAATCTCCTCAAAGACGTGATTGTATTTTCTCAACTCGTTTAAATTGACAGATTTTTGCCTTCCTCCCCTAGCTAATATGAGAACTGATAAGTCGCTCCCTGGGTTATCCAACTTTACTATTCTAAACGTTTTATTATAAGTGAATGCTACTCCCCCACAATATGCTGCAGTTGCATCATCAAGTGCTCCTGTGTATGATACTCCAGCTTTCAACGAAAGTATTGCAGACAATACTGGAGGGTTAATATTCTTTAGGTTATATCGCTTTGCAATCTCTGCTATTAGAGCCACAGAAACTGCACTGCTACTTTTTAATCCGCTCTTCTGTGGAAGTTCCGATTCGATGTCGACTACAATATCTGGTATTGAGTACTTCTCTTTAAAGTAATCAATAATGACCCTAATTAGGTCACTCTCTTTAGAGTAGTCTCTTCTACCTTCTCTAATTTCTACCTTAACCTTCAAATTAACTGCCATAGACGAGCCATACCAGGATGGTAACGCGTTTATGATCGAGACTCCTCCATAGGCTTGCATGATTTCACATACCTCTCCCAACGCTGTTGTATTATATTACCTTGCTCTTCTGTAAGTTTAACTAGTGGAATAACTCCTGCACGCATAGCATGGTCTACTAAGGTTAATGCTACCATTGACTCTACAACAGTAACTCCCCTAATCGCTACTGCTGGATCATGTCTACCAATTACCGAAATATAAGTCTCCTCTAAGTTCCTTAAATCTAGGGTCTTTTGAGGCTTTCTAATCGAACTAGTAGGTTTAAATGCACATCTGACTATAAGATCTTCACCATTAGTTAAACCGCCTAAAATTCCTCCAGCATAATTATATTTCCAACCGATTCTATTATCCTTTCTTATAATCTCGTCATTAGCCTCACTCCCTTTCATTTTGCTTGCTATAAAACCTAAACCGTACTCGAAACCCATTACAGCTGGGATTGACATTACTGCTTTAGCTAAGTCAGCCTTCATCTTATCAAACACTGGTTCTCCTAATCCTATTGGTGGATTTTTAGTTATCACCTCAGCAATCCCACCGTAACTGTCGCCCTCTTGAGTAGCTTTCTTTATCAATTCTTCATACTTTTCCTCAAGAACCTTTTTACTAGCTCTCACTGGACTATATTTTGAACATAAAACTTCCTCAAATGTTACCTCCTCCTTTAACTCTTCTGGTCCTAAACTCCTAAGATGACCTGCTATCCAAGTATCTGTCAACATAAGTAACTTCTTAGCCACTGCTCCTGCTATCACTCTACTTACAGTCTCTCTAGCGCTTGCTCTTCCACCTCCTCTATAATCCCAATTTTCATATCCATATTTCATTATATATGGAAGATCAGCATGTCCGGGTCTTGGCTTATACTTAATCTCCTCGTAGAAACTTGATATTACATCAGTATTTCGCACTATAACTGCTATTGGAGATCCAGTAGTCCTATTATTAAAGATACCACTTAATATCTCTGGCTCATCTTTTTCCCTTCTTCCAGAAACGTATAATCTGCCAGGCCTTCTAAACTCTAATTCAAACTTTATATCTTCAACAGTTAATGGTAGACCAGCTGGAACCCCATCTATAACTACACCTACTGCAGGACCATGGCTCTCTCCAAAAGTGGTTACTCTAAATAGTTTACCAAACGAGTTTCCTGGCATAAAGATACTCTATAATCTTTTCATCTGGTAAACTCTTATTAAACCATATCTTTTCTGCTTCTACAGCCTGATTCACTAATATTTCTAGACCGTCTATATATTTTATGTCATATTTTTTAGCATTTTTAATTAGTTCAGTCTCAACTGGTCTGTAAACAAATTCTATAACTAGTACAGATTTTTGAATACAATTCTCGGGGACTACTGAAGGATTAGGAGTACTGTTAACAACGATAATATTGCTACTACTATTACAATTCTCCTTAATTGATGCATAGTAACCGTTCTTAGTTAGTAATTTAGCTAACTCATCAGCCCTTGACCTAGTTCTATTTACAATACTAATACTAGAGCATCCTAATTCAGATAATGCAAAAGCTGCTGCTTTTGCCGCACCTCCAGCACCATATATATAACATTCATAGCCAGATATATTCCCAATTTTCTTTCTTACAAGATTTTTTATTGCTAGATAATCAGTGTTATAGCCACTCTTTTTGTATATTGTATTTACAGCTTGAATTCTTGTAGAGTATGGATCAGTATTATCTAAATATTTCATTACTTCCTCTTTATACGGTATGGTAACGTTAAGCCCATCCATAATTTCCAATATACCATTAATTACACGATTAAATTTCATTTCATCTAGATCAAAAACTAGATAAACTGCGTTTATTCCCAAGGTTCTAAATGAGAAATTATGAATATAGGGGGATAACGTATACTTTATGTTTTTACCTATTAGGCCGAATAATTTAGTGTCATAATTTATCTCTTCAAGCATTGCTCAGCAAACCCCATTATAGTATCTAGAGGAACTTCGACTCTTTTCCAACTACCTATTCTCGTGGGAAATGGCATTAAGATTACATTTTTCCTATGCTTTTTATCCATATTAATTGCATTTAACGCAAGTTTAACATCTATTGGAGCATCTATTTGAGATATATCATAAGGCAATCCATAAAGTTGTAATAACCATAAGACGTCTTCTACAACTCCTTCCTCAGCATAACCTAACTCCTCAGCAATTTTAGCCTCACAAACCATTCCTACAGAAATAGCGTAACCGTGAGGAACATTAAAAGAGGAACCAGCTTCTATAGCATGACCTATCGTATGACCGAAATTTAGAACTATTCTTATCCCTTTAGTCTCTTTCTCATCTTCTTTTACAATGTTTAGTTTGTCCAACGTAGACCTAAAAACTACCTCTTCTAGTACCTGCTTATCTTTACCTAGTACCTTATCTTTATTTAAAGATAGATAATCATACAATTCTTTATCTAAAGTTATGCCATATTTGATTACCTCAGCTAATCCCTTCTTTAATTCTTCTATAGGTAAAGTTTCCAAAAATTCTAAATCAGAGATTATCATACTAGGTTGATAGAATGTTCCAATTAAGTTCTTTATATTATTGAAATTTACTCCATTTTTACCTCCTATTGCCGCATCTACCATACCTAAAAAGGTCGTTGGTACGTTTACTAGGTTCAATCCTCTTAAGTATATCGATGCTACGAAACCTGCTACATCAGTTACTGTTCCCCCACCCACAGCAATAACATAATCCCCTCTATCAAAATTCTTTTCAAATAGCTTCTCTACTATGGAGATTACATTAGATAATTCTTTAGCGGTCTCACCATCATTGACGGGAATAAAGTATGCATTTGGTAAATACTTATTAATTTTATCCATTAAATCAATTTTCCTCGAATAAATAATAACAGCATTATTATCTTTAATCTCGGACAATTTTGAAAGTGAACCATCTCCAACTACTACCCTTACTTTAGAGCAACAGATGTCTTCAAAGGTTTCTCTCATGCATCTCTCCCTAAGGCTCTAGCTAGCGCTCTAATTCTATCCATTAGAACTTCAAATGATTCTGGTGTTAGTTGTTGCTCTGAATCACTTAACGCCTTTTCTGGATGTGGATGAACTTCAATTAATAACATATCAGCACCTGCAGCGACTGCAGCTAGCGCTAGAGAATGGACTAGTTCTCTTTTTCCTGCAGGATGACTTGGATCAGCACAAATGGGTAAATGCGTCATTAGCTTAGCAGCCACCATTCCACCAATGTCCAGTGTAAATCTAGTCGATTTCTCAAAGGTTCTTATTCCTCTTTCGCATAACACCGTATTGCCATTTCCCTCTAGTAAAATATATTCTGCAGCTTGAAGCCATTCCTCTACTGTATTTCCCATACCTCGCTTAAGTAGTACTGGTTTGCCTAACTTCCCGACTTCCTTCAATAAGGAGAAATTCTGTGCATTCCTAGCTCCAATCTGAATCATATCAACATACTGGTTAAATATAGCAGAGTCTCTTGTATCCATTATTTCTGTGACAATAGGTAAGCCTACTTCGTCCCCTACCCTCCTCAAAATTTTAATCCCTTCTTCCCCTAAACCTTGGAAGGAATATGGACTTGTCCTAGGTTTGTAAGCACCTCCTCTAAGTAGCGATGCACCGGCTCTTTTGACAGCTTTAGCAGTAGTAAGAACTTGCTCTTCGCTTTCTACTGCACAAGGACCTGCAGCTACTATTACCTTTTTACTACCAATTTCCACATCTTTTACATTTACTACTGTCGGTTGTTTTTTCCAATCATTACTAGCTAAGACATAACTTTTCTTAACTTCCACAGCTATTTCTATACTATTATCGGTAATGCCTTTTATGTTTTGATCAGGCCAAGCTAATACCAAGTTCTTACCATATAAATTCAATACTTTAAAAGATGCTGATTTTTCGTTTAACTTTTCTACCAATGTAGAATAATCACTTTTATCTTTAAGGACGTATAAGATCATTCTATTTACCTCCTTCTATCTCTTCTTTAATCTTTTTAAGTTCCTCTAAACCTATATTTCTAACTTTATAAGAATAAGGGTTTTGTTTTTGTATTTCAATAATTACATTTTTAAGATCTTTGATCCTTTTTAAAATCTTACTTAATTCTCTAAAGTTTGTAGTATGAAAATTACTATAATCTACGCCTAATTCTAATGATAAAGTTTCAATTGCATTAGATAAACCTAAAAGATAAAAATGTGTTAGAACTTGAACAATAGCCATCGCTTTTTCATGAGTCTCGACATCTGTTATAATAGGTACTAAACCACTTTTTCTCCAAAAATTCTCTATCCTTGTAATATCATTATTAGAACTAGTTTGGGAAGGAATAATTACTACTCTCTCACCTACGGGATATTCAATTGGACCGAAAAGTGGATGAGTAGAAATATACTTGAATTCAAATTGTCTAGACAATTCCTCTAAAAACTTGAAAATCTCAAATTTGGAGGAACTTATATCCATCACAATTTTGCCTTTTAATTTATCTGAAAATAACTCATTAGAATTACTTAATATTGCATTAGGGGGTATTGCAAATATAATTATATCCCCCCAATCTATCGCTCTTAATAGAGACATACTTACACATCTAAACTGATTAGCTAAACTTTCTGCTTTGCTTAAATCTCTTCCAGTAATAGATACCTCATGACCAGCTAATGAAAGGAGAGAAACAATCGATCTAGCCATTCCACCGTATCCATATATCACTACCTTCTCTTTCTCTCCAGGGTTTATCTGAACTAATTTAGAATAGGAAAAAATTAAAGGTAATATAGATTCGACTAAGCTACTCGGAATGTTATACTTTTTCGCATTAGATATCCACTTTTCTTTAACTTTCGTTTCCCTATTCTCATCAGTAACGCTTATGTTAGAATTTAACTTAACTTTACCTATTTTTCTAGATAATTCTAATCTATATGAGAGTAGTTTTACTAACTGCTCATCTACCTTATCTATTTCTTCCCTTAGTCGTGCTATTTCTTCAGTCATCTATTTCAATAAATCAATCGCCTCCCTTATAATAGTTTTATAGTTTATATTATAGTAATCTAATAGATCCCTTTGGCTTCTAGCAGATCTTCCAAAAGTAGTAGCGCCTATGAATCTTATGGGAACTGGATAACGCCTAGCTGTAACCTCTGCGACGGCAGAACCAATACCTCCATATATACTATGTTCTTCAATTGTAATTATCTTACCAGTTTTTCTAGCATAATACTCTATAGTACTTTCGTCTATTGGCTTTATTGAGAATAAATTTATAACTGCCACACTTATTCCTAACTTCTCTAATTCCTCAGCTGCCTTTAAGGCATCCCATAAAACAACACCCGCTCCCATTATAGCTAAGTCACTCCCCTCCTTAATTACGTAAGCTTTACCAATCTTGAATTCATATTCTTGGCCTACAGTAATTGGTGGTGAATACTCTCTACCTATCCTATAATACAATGGACCTCTTTCCTCATTGATTATTATCGGTAAACTTCTTTCAATATCCTTAGGATCTGCTGGCACTATTACCTTCATGTTTGGTAAAACACGCATTAACGCAATATCTTCAAGAACTTGATGACTAGATCCATCACCATGATCACTATATCCAGTGTGGGTTACAAACATCTTAACATCTAGATTCATTCTAGCTATACTATTCCTTATTTGCTCCCAAGCTCTCATTAAGAACATCCCAAAATTAACTATAGCAGGTTTTTTTCCTACAGCAGCTAGGCCGGCAGCAAAATTTACCATATCTTGCTCTGATATGCCCACATTAAAGTATCTATCCTTAAACTTCTCTCTAAAGTATAGTGCTCTGGTAGAGTCTCCTACATCTGCAGTTATTACAATTAGATCTTTGTTCTTGTCTCCTAGGTCTGCTAACAGTCTTCCGAAAGTTTCACGCATTGAGTAAGTATTTCCTTGCATCATCTGGACTAGACCTCTGTTTATGAGTGTTTTCTATCGCGGGGAATCCCTTTCCTCTTACAGTTTTAGCGAATATTACTACAGGCTTACCTGCCTTATATGCCTCGTTGATTGCATTAGTAATACTTATGAAATCATGTCCATCACAATTCAACACTTTCCAACCTACGGCTTCCCATACCTTAGGTAAGAAGTTCTTTGGTTTTATCTCCTCTGTTGAACCATCAAGCTGGAAATTATTCACCTCTACAAATGCGATTAGGTTATCAAGATTTCTAACCACCGCATGTGTCATAGCCTCCCATATTTCTCCCTCATCTTGTTCTCCATCACCCATTATCACGTAGACTCTTCCATTTCCATTAGACATTTTTATACCAGTAGCAACACCTATTCCGAAACTTAATCCCTGCCCTAAACTACCAGTCGACATATCTACACCGGGAATAAAAGTCTCTGGATGACCTTGTAGTAATCCCGTTATATCTTGAATTCTCCAAAGTTCCTCTTCCTTTATATAACCTTTTTCAGCTAAAACAGCATAAAGAGCTGGTGCAGCATGACCTTTACTTAAAATTAGCCAATCTTTATTTACCAGACTTGAATCAGTCCTTATATGCTTAAATATTAATGTAGTTAATATCTCTATACTACTTAGGGAAGATCCCACATGGATTGTTTGATCATAAAACAACATTTTGATTACATTTCTTCTTGCCCTTTCAGCTATTTGTCTCAACTTATCTAATTCTTCTATTGATATTGGGGCTCCATCACTTCCTCCACCTTTTTCCATTGGAACAATATCAATCCCCACTTTTAGTAGGCAACACTTATTTTTAAAGATTATTCTACATTATAATCTTGTGGAAAGATATTCTAGGCAGCTCTTAGTCTTAGGATTAGAAATTCAACAGAGGTTAAATGAGTTAAAAATATTAATAGCAGGTTGTGGAGCTTTAGGTACTTCTATTGCAGAGCTCCTAGTTAGGCTAGGAGTTGGAGAGATAACTATAGTTGATGCGGATGTAGTAGACATAACTAATTTGCATAGGGTTCATTTGTTTGATGAGAATGATGTGGGTAAGCCTAAAGCAGAGGTTTGTGCCAAAAAGTTATCTCTTATAAATTCCTCAATCAAGCTAAATTATATTATAGATATACTCGATGAGGAGAACGTTGAGAAACTAATATCTGACAAGGATTATGTATTCGACGCTTTAGATAGCTTGTATTATAAGTTACTACTAAATGATGCTGTGGTAAAATTGCGAAAAATTCTAATATATGGAGGAATTAATGGTGAATATGGCTCTGCCAAATTAATAGATCCTAATCAAACTTCTTGCCTATCTTGTTTTGTTAACTATTCAAATCAAGATGAAATCGGAAATTCATGTGATGTCATTGGAACTACTCCACTAATCGTGGAACTAACAGCCACGCTTCAAGTTAATTTAATGCTTAATCATTTGAGAGGTAATGCTGATTATTCGTTATTCTATATAGATTCTAGAGAATTAAAAATTGAGAGAATAAACGTCGAGAAAAACTTTCAATGCAAGACATGCGTATTAAACGAATATCCTTTTCTAAATCATAGGGTAACTAAACCTAACTGCGGAATATTTAGGGTTAATATGAAAGTTCCTGAGTTAGATAGACCTAAAATTTTTAAAAACATTGGGAATATAATTTTATGTTATCCTAATATTGGATGTTTTGAGAAAAGGGGAAGATAATGGATAAGAAATATATTGCAGCGATTATTCTTCCATTTGTTGTTATTATAATCTATGCATACATATTTAAAATCAATGTAGTATATGTATTAAAGGAAGATCCCAAATTCTTTCTAGTTTTTCTTCTAGCTTACATTGCTCAGAATTCCATCTCTTCATTTAAGGATTCACTGCTAATTAAGCGTAGATTAGATATAGCAGTAAGAGCTAGATTATTAGGTAATTTCATAGGTTTACTAATACCTGGATGGGCTGGACAGGAACTAGTTAGAAGTTTAGTTTATAACAAACATGAAGTAAATTTGAGGCAAGCATTCAGTTATTCTATCCTCATAGGATCCATAGATGTACTTGCAATATGTTTAGGTTATATTTTACTGTTACCATTCTTTTTTAATCCATTAGAGTTTATATTCATTTTAATTGTATTATTGAATATAGCTGGATGGATAGCTGCACTATCATATTTTTACTTACAGCATGATAAAGTAAATAAAATTGAACAATTTATCTTTAAGATAGTTAAAATGGAACGAATTGTAACAGATTATATGGAATTTAAGTATTATCTTAGGCAGGGGACTACAAAGGATTTTTTAATTTATATCATAATTGATATACTTGGTTTTGCTAGTTATGGTGGATATTTTTATTATATAACACATAATATCTTTATATCAGTTTTTATCTCTTTTTTATATCAAGTATCTATATTAATACCAATACCATCTGCTGCAATCGTAGGAGAATTAGCCCTATCGATATTTTTAAATCCCTCTTACGTGTTTATAACAAGATTAAACTATATTATATCAAACCTACTAGGATCTATTTTCTTAAAGGATATGAGCTTTGAAGAGCTTAAAAAATGGTCAAAAGAAATTCTAAAGAGATAGTAATGGAAATATTCTTAGGAGAGCCCAATAACCAAGAAATAAGGGAAGTAGTTAGGAATATATACTCTAAGGACAGTTTGTGCGTGTCTACATACTATTCTATAGAGCCTATCTTATTTTCATTCATTATTTCCAAGAATACTAAGAGTTCTTTTACTCTTTCATTCATTCCAGAAGAATGTGAAACACAAATTAGACTCGACGCTAACGGTAAATGGATAATAGATGATAAGAAAAAGTATTTCTTGGGTCAGAACTCCTTTTGTTCATATCTACCTATAACTGCTGAAGATGTTTTACCAATTGCTAGTTGTATTGCAACATCTACAATAGTGGATAGAAGACCGTTTTCGAAATGGGAACTAGAAATAATAGGAGAGATGGAAAAATTTGATATAACTTCAGAAAAAAATCTGAAAATTCCTGCATATAAAACTTTACCACTCTTTTTATCATTAATGTATTCTCTGGATCCTTATATACCAAGTATATCTGGAAACAGAGAAAATGCGATAAATCTTATAAGGGAAATAAATACTAGTGAGATGGCAAAATTGGAAGATTTGAATGAGAGTCAGCTAAATACATTACTTTTCAGAATAATTTCTACCATCATAAAAGAAAATCCTAAATTTACTAAAGATGATATAATTACAGATAGATTTTTTTATCTCGATTACGATATATTAGAGTTAGCTTTTTCGTTAATTTATTCATTTGATACTATTGGTAGCAATGAAATTTTGCAGTTTGTTTTATCATCATCTTATGCTGAGGCACTAATCAGCAGATTTAGACAAACGCTCTCCAAGGGATTCTCAATTAATTTAGTTGAAAATAAGCAGTCATATTATATTGTTGAAACAACTAATCTCAATTCTCCTATTTTAGTGCAAATAATATTATTACAATTACAAAAGATAAGAAGAGATAAAGCGATAGTGATAAAGGATGCTGACAAACTTTACACTAGTAGATTTTTTACCCCGTCAATAAAGAAAGAAGGACTGATTAAAATTGATGATAGAATTAAGAATCTTATCGGAATGTGAAGATGCAGAACTAATTATGAGAAGTTTGAACGTTGATAATATAAATTTACCAGAAGGAATGTCAATCCAAATCAGAGTAGAAGGCAAAAAGTTAGAGATTACAATAAAGATGAAGATTACAAAGCCAAATGACTTAATGACCGTCAGAAATACTGCAGACGAGATATTAACGCATATAAAGGCACTTCAATCGTCAATGGATGCTATAAGTTAAATATTTAGTCTTTAATACAAAAGTCTATATCGTGATGTTAAATGCCACTAAGACCTGGAAGATGTTATAGACATTTCTCTGGTCCTGCCTATACCAGGAAAGAATATATACCTGGCATCCCACAACCAAAGATAACCAAGTTTACATCTGGAGATCCAAATGGAGATTACGACTATGAAGTTAGGTTAATTACAACTGAGATAGGACAAATAAGACATAACGCTCTGGAAGCTGTTAGGACTATTACTCTAAAGACATTGGCTAAGAGAACCGGAAATGAAACTTCGTTCTTTATGTGGATCTTAAAGTATCCCCATCATGTATTAAGAGAGAATAAGATGATGGCGTTTGCTGGAGCTGATAGATTACAAGACGGAATGAGACTGTCTTTTGGTACACCAATTGGTACTGCTGCTAGGATTCAAAAACTAGGAGAAATTTTGATGGTAGTAAAAGTTAAGAAGGAGCATCTGGACTTCGCAAAAGAAGCGTTAAAGATAGCATCAAAGAAGTTACCTTTGCGTACTAGAATTGAGATCATTCCATTAAAGCCCATAAGACAGGAGGTTCAAAGTTGAGCTATAATTTTGAAGAAGAACGAGTAGTCAAGGAAATACGTGAAAAGAACGCAAAACGTGTTCTTTTACAATTTCCGGAAGGTTTGAAATATTTTTCTATAGATATAGTAAAGAAATTAAAGGAAAAGTTGCCCTACGTTGATTTTATCATATCTGGTGAACCTAGTTGGGGAGCTTGTGACATAGCTGAGGATGAAGCACAACAAGTAAATGCTGACCTTATAATTCATTTTGGTCATACTCCTTATACATGGTATTATCCTAAGTTTCCTACGATATTTATTAACGCTGAAAGTAATTTAGATATTTCTGAAAGCGCTCTTCAATCTCTAGAAAATGATATCAGTAAATATAATGGAAGAAAAATCTCATTAACGGCGACCTTACAGCACGTAAGATTATTACCTAAAATTAAGCTCTTCTTAGAAGATAAGGGATATAAAGTAGATATAGGTAAACCATCTAATAAATTCATGTTCGATGGTCAAGTTTTAGGTTGTGACTATAAAGTAGCCGAAGTAGAAGCAGACATATATGTTATTGTATCAGGTGGACTATTTCATGCTTTAGGTTTAGGATTAGCTACAAATAAACCAACTATAAAGCTTGATCCATATTTACAAAAAAGTGAGGATATAACTAACGAGGTTAGGAAGATACTAAAAGTTAGATATGGTAAAATCCTACAAGCAATGGATAAACGCACTTGGGTAATTATACAAGGTGTTAAGGTTGGACAAAATAGACCAAATATGATAAAATATTTCTATGATGAGTTAACTAAAAAAGGATATGACGTTTTTATAGTAACAAATAAAGTGTTAACACTAGATGTACTTAGAAATCTAGATAGAAGCTATATAGATGTATTTTTAGTTACGTCTTGCCCTAGATTACCAATAGATGATTTATATAACTATGAAAAACCAGTGTTAACACCTGGAGAGGCCAAAATGATCATAAATAGTATTATGGAACCCTATATTTTCCCGTGGTGAAGTAAATGAGAGTTCAAGGTGAATTAACCCTACCTGGAGAAGAGTTAGCAGTAATTGAAGAGTTTATAGCTGGCGATGGTACGTATGAACAAAATGGCATAGTTAGAGCAGCGGTTGTAGGAAAGATCTTCTATGACATGCTAAATAGGAAGAGTAACGTACTGGGATTTAAGAAAATCGTATTTCAACATTTAAAGAAGGCTAAATATGTGATCGGTATTGTAAATTCTATTAAAGAAGATTCAGCACTAGTTTCAATAGTAGGGATAGAGGAGAAAAGTCTTGCGTCATCAATTTCAGCTTACTTACATATCTCTCAAACAAGTAATAAAAAGCTTAATAGTATAACAGATGCTATAAAAATTGGAGATGTAATTAAAGCTAAATTACTCTCATACACTTTTCCTTTAGCTTTAACTATTAAGATGAAAGATCTTGGAGTTATTTACGCTAGATGTTCAAGATGTGGATACTTATTGATCAAGCAAGACGAAAATAATTTAAAATGTCAGAGATGCGGAAATATTGAACAACGAAAAATAGGATCTTATATGGTGAAGAAAGGTGGAGATTAAAATCATAAAAAGTGAAAGCAACTATTTAGAATTAGAGATAGAAGGGGAAGATCACACGTTAGGTAACTTAATTGCTGGTACCTTGAGGAAAATTAGTGGTGTAAATTTTGCTTCATATTATCAACCTCATCCCCTAACTGATAAAATAATAGTTAAAATACTAACTGATGGTTCAATAGCTCCTAGAGATGCTTTGTTAAAAGCTATCGAGACTATAAGAGTAATGGCCTCACATTATATAGACGAAATAAAGGGACTAACTAAGTGAAAAAAGAGGCAAGGATAGCAATATTAGTTAAAGTTGATCACTTATATGCAATATGTATATTTAGGGGTAATTTCTTAGAAAAACTATTTTTAGATATAAACGAGGATAATCTAATTAAGCAAATAGTTGCGTCTTCCATAATTCATGAAATCAGATATTCTAATATTGGAATTGGCGAAAATTTTAAAGAACAAGCGCCAAAGAAAATATGTGAAAATCTCATAAAGAAACTATCAGAAAAGTTAAATATAGATAAAGTAAATGGTTAAGCTTGTAGCGTGATATTAATGAAGTTCTGTCCTAAGTGCAACTCTATGATGGTTCCAAAAAAAGTCAATGGTAAGAACGTATACAGATGCATGAAATGTGGCTACGAAGAAGAGGTTCCAGAGACAACGATAATTGTAACAAACAAAGTAAAACATAGTATAAAAGAAAAAACGCTAGTATTAGAAGAGGAGGAAATGCCAACTGGAGCACAAAAAATAAGAGGTGTTCTATGTCCTGCATGCAAAAATGATGAGGCCTACTTCTGGATATTACAAACTAGAAGGGCAGATGAACCACCAACTAGATTTTATAAGTGTACAAAATGCGGTAAAGTATGGAGAGAGTATGAATAAATGAATGAGAAAATCTTATTTTATTGAATTCTCATTTTATGTTGGACCCGTAGCTCAGCCAGGACGGAGCGCCGGCCTTCTAGCGTCTAAGGAGGATAGCCGGCGGTCCCGGGTTCAAATCCCGGCGGGTCCGCACATATTATCGCTTGGTATATACTAATTCTAGATACTCTTATAATCTCAACAAAATACATATAGCATAAATGGACTATAGTAAACCGGACTTTTCCACACTAGAATTCAAGAGCATCTTGACAGCGGGTATGGGAGTGTTCACTGATGGATATGAACTTTACGCGATCTCTTTAGTTTTCTATTATATACAAAAGGAATTTTTATTAAATGGACTTGAGGAAGGAATAGTTATAGCTGGTGCGTATTATGGTGCAGCAGTTTCTGCAATTCTATTAGGCTTTTTGGCAGATAAACTAGGAAGAAAGCTTATCTATGGTCTCGATGTAGCATTAATGAGTTTAGGAATAGTATTTCAGTCAATATCAGCGAATTTTACAGAGTTGGTTATAGCTAGAATAATCTTAGGTTTTGGAATTGGAGCAGATTATGTTCTTTCTCCTATAATTACTGCAGAGAATTCAAATCCAAAAAACAGAGGAAAACGAATGATAGTAACGTTTGCAGTACTTTGGGGAATCGGCGCTGTTGCTGCTGCATTTGTAGAGCAAATCTTACTATTAATTAATATAGGGAATGATCTCATATGGAGAATAGTATTGGTTATGGGAATTCTTCCAGCAATTTCTGTATTTTACCTAAGGAGAAAACTCCCTGAAACGTATAAATTCTTGACTAGAATTAAACCAAAACAAGAAGAATTAAAGAAGCTGGAAAGAGAAATAAAAAGTAAAATCACAATTTCTCTAGATGAGGTTCCATTCTCAAAAAGATTCATATCAGCTTTAGGGATTACAATTATATCTTCTGTACTTTGGCTTCTTTACGATATGTATTCATCTACATTTGCAATCTACGGGCCAATAACGATAGCGGGAAATCTAGGTTTAAATCCCATAGAATTCACATATTTAGCACAGTTTCTTGCAGGCCTACCAGGTCAGATAATTAGCATTTACCTAGTGGACAAAATAGGAAGGAAACCATTAATTGTAATAGGTTATGCTGGTGTTGCGTTTTGGCTTTTTATGTATACAATGCTTCTCATGAATCCATACTTTTTTGGACTTAACATACATATAAGTAATCCGTTAAAAGCTGCAGAAAGTTTAACTGGAGAGGCAGCATTGTTGGGATTATTATTTTATCTTATGAACTATTTGTCATCAGCAGTTGGACCGGCCTCTATAATAGGATCAGCGATGTTAACTTCAGAGTTAGTTCCAACCAAAGTTAGGGGAACCAGCCAAGCTATTAGTGTGGCAGCAGATAGACTGGCCGCAGCTTTTAGTATTACTGCGTTTCCTCTGTTATTAGTCAAATTTGGACTCCCTGCATTACTAGCAGTGTACTCAATAATTGCCCTAGTATCATGTATTATAACTCTATTTCTAATACCAGAAACTAAGGGAGTAGAGTTAAGCTGAAATTATTTTTACTTAAATACTTTATTCTTAGTAACAATAGTCTTAAGAATTTAAGCTTATCATGTAATAGTAACAAAACGGAGAAATCTTAGACTAGGGTTATTATTTGTAAAGATTCTAAGAAATACAAGATGAAGTCTAGATATAAAGATTTTACAAGAAGTATGATAAGCTTAACTACTTTTTATAGTATAAAGGGGCAATTGTAAATTTCTCATAAAACCTAGATCAAATTATCATTGCAATAGATAGTTGTAAATCTTGATCTAGCTCGAAAAATTGTGCGGACCCGCCGGGATTTGAACCCGGGACCGCCGGCTCCGGAGGCCGGCGCTCCGTCCTGGCTGAGCTACGGGTCCAACAGAAATATGCCTCATACGATCTTTTAAACTGTTATACATGTTATATTTGTAAAATCTAAGGAAGAAAACTTTGCCTTTTTAGGTAATTATGACCATTTACCTTTTTAAATCATAAGCGAAATTTCGTATCCATATTTGAGAGGATCTCTGGATCTTATGAATAATCTCAAAATTTCTAATTATTAATTAGAGTAATCTTTAAGAAAAAGTTAGAATGATCTTGTATTGAGGGTTTTCCCACTAAGTTATATCTTAAGAAGGATTAAAAGTAGGAAAAATATTAAAAGTAGAGGAAGATTTATTAAATAACATAGAGGGTAATTTTATAGGATGTAAGTATTCTAACAACAAGTATATTTCTACATAGTAGGTGAGTGTTCGTGAGAGTTGCCGTAATAAATTATGACTTTTGTAAACCAGATAAATGTAACTTAGAGTGTATAAATTTCTGCCCTGTTGACAGATCTGGTGGGAAAGCAATAGAGTTATCAGAAATAGTAAAAGGAAAACCAGTAATTTATGAAGAAACATGTATAGGCTGTGGAATATGTGTAAAGAAATGTCCATATGAAGCGATATCAATTGTAAATCTGCCAGATGAGTTAGAAGGGGAGGTTATACACAGATATAAAGTAAATGGATTCAAACTATTTGGCTTACCAACACCTAAAAATAATATAATATTAGGAATATTAGGAAAAAATGGAGTAGGGAAAACTACAGTCCTTAAAATATTGGCTGGTGAATTGGTTCCGAATTTTGGAGATCCTAATTCCAAATTAGGTAAGGATGAAGTGTTAAAAAGATTTAGAGGCAAAGAAATATATAATTATTTTAAGGAATTATACGATAATGAGCTAAAAATAGTACATAAAATTCAATACGTTGAATATGCCTCAAAATTCCTTAAAGGTACAGTAAATGAAATTTTAACAAAAGTAGATGAAAGAGGGAAAAAAGATGAAGTTAAAGAACTTCTAAATATGACTAATCTTTGGAATAAAGATGCTAGTGTACTTTCCGGAGGAGGTCTTCAACGATTATTAATAGCTGCTTCACTATTGAGAGAAGCAGACGTATACATATTTGATGAACCTTCTTCTTATTTAGATGTTAGGGAAAGAATGAATATGGCTAAAGCAATTAGAGAATTACTAAAGAATAAATACGTTATAGTTGTCGATCATGACCTGATAGTTTTAGATTATCTTACGGATTTAATACATATAATTTATGGAGAAAGTTCAGTATATGGAAGAGTGTCAAAGTCATATACAGCGAGGGTAGGTATAAATAATTTTCTAAAAGGATATTTGCCAGCAGAAAATATGAAAATAAGACCAGACGAGATAAGGTTTATGCTAAAAGAAATTAGTGATATAGATCTTTCTAAGGATCTGAAAACAAAAATGAAATGGACAAAGATAGTCAAGAAGTTAGGTGATTTTCAGCTAATAGTAAATGAGGGAGAGGCTAAGGAGGGAGAAATAATCGGGATTTTAGGACCAAACGGAATAGGGAAGACAACTTTTGCCAGAATATTAGTTGGTGAAATTTTAGCAGATGAAGGGTCTGTAAACCCTGAAAAGCAAATATTATCTTATAAACCACAACGAATTTTACCTAATTTTAATGGAACTGTTCAGCAATATTTAGAAAACGTAAGCAAAGATGTACTCTCTACGTCATCATGGTTTTTCGAAGAAGTAACTAAGAGACTCAACTTGCATAGGTTACTGGAGTCTAATGTGAATGAACTAAGCGGAGGTGAGTTACAGAAATTGTACATAGCAGCGACTTTAGCAAAAGAGGCTGATCTTTATGTTTTGGATGAACCTTCCTCTTATCTTGATGTTGAAGAGAGATATATAGTTGCTAAAGCTATAAAGAGAGTTACGAGAGAAAGAAAAGCAGTAACTTTTATCGTAGATCATGATCTTTCAATACATGACTATATAGCTGATAGGATTATCGTTTTCAAGGGAGAGCCAGAAAAGGCAGGATTTGCAACATCTCCAGTGACACTAAAAGCTGGGATGAACGAATTTTTGAGAGAATTAGAGGTAACGTTCAGAAGAGATGCTGAGACCGGAAGACCTAGAGTAAATAAGATAGGAAGTTACTTAGATAGAGTGCAGAAAGAAAGAGGAGACTATTACTCAATGGTTCTTTCTACCCAGTAAGATTTTTAGTTATGTATATCTAAATTAAATTATGAAAACTACACTTAGTGTAATCAAGGCCGATATAGGAAGCCTAGCTGGACATCATGTTGTTCACCCTGATACGATAGCTGCAGCTAACAAAATATTAGCGGAAGCTAAAAGGAATAACATAATTTCCGATTACTATATAACCTATGTTGGTGACGATTTACAATTAATAATGACACATAACAGAGGAGAACTAGATACTAAAGTTCATGAAACAGCTTGGAACGCATTTAAAGAAGCTGCAAAAATAGCTAAGGATCTGGGATTATATGCTGCAGGACAAGATTTACTTTCAGATTCCTTTTCTGGTAATCTTAGAGGTATGGGTCCTGGAATCGCTGAAATAGAATTTGAAGAGAGACCCGCTGAACCAGTAGTTATTTTCATGGCCGATAAAACTGAGCCTGGCGCCTATAATCTTCCATTATACAAGATATTTGCAGATCCATTTAATACTGCGGGACTCGTAATAGATCCAACTATGCATGAAGGGTATAAATTTGAAGTTTTAGATGTATATGAAGGAGAGTCAATAACTTTAAACACACCAGAAGAAAGTTATGATCTACTTGCATTAATAGGAACACCTAGTAGATATATTGTTCGAAGAGTTTATAGGAAGGCTGATAATTTACAAGCGTCAGTTGTATCTGTAGAAAGATTGAACCTAATAGCTGGAAAATACGTAGGCAAAGATGATCCAGTTATGGTAATAAGAGCTCAGCACGGTTTGCCTGCTTTAGGAGAAATTTTAGAAGCATTTACAGTACCTTATTTGGTACCAGGATGGATGAGAGGTAGTCACTATGGACCTCTTATGCCAGTATCACAAAAAGACGTAAGAGCCACAAGGTTCGATGGTCCTCCTAGGTTAGTAGGTTTAGGATTTAACATCAAAAATGGAAAACTAGTTGGACCTACTGATTTATTTGATGATCCTGCATTTGACGAGGTAAGGAGAACAGCCGTAATAATTGCAGATTATATTAGGAAACATGGTCCATTTATGCCTCATAGATTAGAGCCGCAAGAAATGGAGTATACCACACTACCATTAGTAATAGAGAAGTTAAAGAATAGATTTAAGAAAGAGACAGATATGTATAAAACTAAACCAAGCTTATATTCACACGAAAGTTCGCACGAGTAAGGTGAGTCGAATGGGTAATATATATACTAAAGATATAAAAAGGGTAGTAAAGGAAATATATAATCAATATAAAGATGAAATAAAAGAAGATTATAATGCAAATAAGCAAATAGTTGTTAAATATGTTGATGTAAAGTCGAAGAAAGTGAGAAACAGGATAGCAGGATATCTTACAAGGTATTATAAAATCATGAAAGAAAAAGAGACTTCTCAGACTGAAGAGAAAGAGGAAATATCAGAAGAGATCTAGAATGCCGAAAGTGATATTAAAGGGACCACTAGTTTCTCAACTTAATTGCAGAGAATTATATGTAAGTGATAAAGAACTCTTTAATATATTACTGAAGATAGATGGCAAGAAGTATCTGATATTAAACCAGAACAATCAAATAAAATCTGGAATTATAATATTAATAAATGGAAAAGATTGGAGATTGTATAACAATCAGCTTTTAAATGAATATGATACAATTGAGATAATACCAATAAATCATGGTGGTTAGAGATATTAAAGGTCCAGGTAAGTAAGTTAAACAGGACACATATAGATTCTGCTAAACTTAATAACTTAATTAAAAACGATGAGAATTACATTAGTCAAGTCCTACCTCTAGTACCGTATGAAGGAGTGCTAAGACAAGCTTGTTTTTTATACTTTAACTATAATTCGTATACAAATAAGATAAAGAGTCCGACTATGTTCTTCTTACTTCTCTTACTACCATATGAACAAATAAAGGATACATTAGATTATATTAAAAATGAAATTATTAAATCAAATGAATTATATTTAATAGAATGCAGAAAGCTTGTTAATACCGAAGAAGATTACTTATCATATCAAATTGTAGGAAATAAAGAAAGATTAATTCTAACTAAGAATGCATTACTTTTAATCGACTCGCTGTAGTTAATAGTGATTAGACTCGTTTTAAGATGAATAAAAATCTATGGGTTCCTATATTACTCATATGTCTGGGAATTGGAATTCTACTTCATAATTTAATTAATATTGATTTACTGTTTTTAATTTTTTTAGTAATAATAACAATGATTATTTTATTTATTTTTAAAAATTCTTTTAAAGTAAAAATAGATAAATACATTCTTAAGAATGGGATCTTCCAAATCGTTTACGATAATACTTGTATTTGTGGTGTTGCTATGAAGATAACGGGTAAAATTGAACCAACTTCAAATAGAAACGACATAGAAAAAGAATTTAAGGATTTCATAAATGCAATAGCCCGAAAAGACTCTGAATTTAAGTTTACAATACTCACTACAGTAGAGAAGAATAAGTTAGGATCTTCAATTATAATTTATAGGATATTACAAAATTCCACTGATATAGGAATAGATAGTTTTATGGAAGAAGTAAATAATTTGTTAGTGTTAGCAAAAGCTATAGCTCCACATTTGGAGTTTAAAATTATTCAACCATCAAAGAATGTGCTTCCAATTCCAATGACCTTTGGGAACTACCCTTTTTTAACAGTATCCGAGATAACCTACACCAATCCTATCAACTCTAATATAATATCTGAGGATTTTGACGTAGAGATAGGAGAGGCTACAAATGGGACAGTAACATCAAAGGTAGGTATAAGAGTAAAGGATGTAACAAGACATATAGGCATATTTGGAAGTACCGGATCTGGTAAGACAAATACAGCGATACTTTTAGCTTCTCAATTGCACACCAGGGGTGTAAAGGTGATTATATTAGATTGGCATGGTGAATATGCACAATTCCTTAAAAACGAATTTAGAGTTTACGATGAGGAAACTATAGTAAAAATAAATCCGCTGCACTTAATTGATTTAGACGTAGAGGATACAGTAGACATTATTGGAGATGTATTGCAATTAACAGATCCACAACGATTTTTACTTTATACTATATTATTAAAACTAAAAAGTTATAGAAAATTCTCAATTAATAATTTACTAGAAGTTATTAATAGTATTGAGGACACTTCATACTGGATGAGAGACGTAAAATACGCGCTTCTTAGAAAAATATTTATCTTATTCACACCAACTGCCTCAAAATTATTCTCGAGTATAGATGAAATTTCCCTTAATGAGTTCCCAGACTATTTGACGACTTCTACCATCATAAACTTAGGATTTATTTCTAACCTTAAACTTAGAAAATTATATTCATTATTTCTAATAAAACTTCTAGTGGAAAGTTATATAAGATATAAGATAAACCAGCAGACTCTTATTATTCTAGATGAAGCGCAGAATTATTTCAATAAAGAAGGAAATGAATTTATAGATAGATTAGTTTCTGAGATAAGAAAATATAATGTAGGTCTATGTTTTATTACGCAATCACCTTCATTACTTTCACAGAACGTGTTAAAAAATACAAATATAAAAATTATTCACTCAATAAAATCAGATAGTGATAAAAAGGCTATCAGAGATACGTTATCACTTGATGAAAGGCTTACTCAAAGTTTAGATAAACTAGACATAGGAGAAGCAATAATAAGCGCACCGAATCTAAAAATTCCTATAATAATTAAAATTAAAAAAATGTCTTAATCTTCGGATGACTTCTCTTCTTTATCTTTCTTACCGCTCGGCTCACTACCACTCTTCTTTCCAGCTGCTACAATGTCGTCTATTCTTAATACCAATGTTACAGCTTCTGTTGCAGCTTTAATTGCATTCATTTTCACTAATGCTGGTTCAATAACACCTGATTTCCACATATCCTCTGGATTTCCAGTGAATAAATTAAGTCCATACCATTTATTGGCCTCATTTTCGTGAAGACTTCTTAATTGCATTAATTTATCTATAGGATCTAATCCCGCGTTTTCCGCTAATATCATGACAAGTCCTTCTATCGCGTTTGCATAGGCTTCAATTGCTAATTGCTCTTTACCACCGACTTGTGGAGCATATTTTCTTAGTCTCTTAGCTATCTCTATCTCAACAGCTCCACCACCAGCTACTGCTCTACCATCTCTTATTACATCTGCCACAGTGCCTAAAGCATCTCTAAGAGCTCTTTCAGTTTCATCTACTACTCTCTCTAATCCACCTCTTATTAGTATGCTAACTGATTTTGGATTCTTTGCACCTTCTACGAATACCATCTTATCCTCTCCTACTTTTCTCTCTTCTACTAAGGCGGCATAACCTAGATCTTGTGACGTTAATTCGTCAATGTTAGATATCACTCTACCTCCAGTAGCTCTAGCTAATTTTTCTAAATCGCTCTTCTTAGCTCTTCTAACAGCTAATATACCCTTCTTAGCTAAATAATGTTGTGCAACTTCATCAATACCTTTCTGACATATTACAACATTAGCACCAGTAGCTGCGATCTTATCTACTTTCTCTTTCAATATGTTTTCTTCTTCTTCCAGGAATTTATGCATCTGTGTGGGGTCGTTAATTCTTATTTCCGCATCTAATTCTGGTTTCTCAACTTCCAATGAAGCATCCAAAAGTGCTATCTTAGCGTTTTCAATCCTTTTTGGCATACCCGGATGTACAACTTCTTTGTCAACTACTATGCCATATACTAATTGAGTATCGTTAATGCTACCACCATGTTTTTTAACTATCTGCACATTATCTAGATCAACGTACCACTTGTCTCCCCTTAATTCTGCTACTTGTGCTACGGCCTTAACTACAAGGTCAGCTAAATATTCTCGTGCACCTGCTACTGCTTTACTACCTAAGGATGTTAACGCTACTCTCCTTAGTACGTCAGTATCATTTATACTGACTGGTTGTGCTATATCTTGGATAGTCTTTAATGCAATTTCTTCTGCCTTCTTATATCCGCTTACAATTATTGTGGGATGGATCTCCTTGTATAACAGATCTTCTGCTTTTTTAGCTAATTCTCCAGCTAGAATTACGGCAGTCTTAGTGCCATCAGCTGTTTCCTCGTCTTGTCCTTTAGCTATCTGAACTAAAAGCTTACCTGTTGGGTGTTGTAAATCCATTTTATCAAGAATTGTTGCTCCATCATTTGTTATTGTGATATCTCCTAAGCTATCGACAAGCATTTTATCCATTCCACGTGGACCGTAGGTACTTTTTAATGCCTCTTCAATTGCCTTCACTGCAGCAATATTAGTCCTTAAAGCTTCTTTTCCATATGTTCTACTTGATCCTTCCTTTAAAATTATTACAGGTATACCTTCGGGTGTAGTTGCAACTGTAGCTGTTGCCATTTCACGCACCTTCCACTCTGTCTTAAAAAAAGGTTATATAAAAATTTTACTCAAATCAGATACGATCGCTTTCTTCGTTAAGTTTATCAAAGATTAACGTTAAACGTCTCCAACCAATTCTTCTAAGTCTTTTCTTAAGATTTTCGTTTTTTATACCAAATTGCTCTAATTGATGTAAATATTGATCATTTAATGCAAATCTAAAATAAATCAGAAGACCGAGTTTACTTTTAGCCTTCAAACCACTTAGAATACCCTCGTTATAAAGTACTTTATATATTTTTTTGTATTGACTATCAAGCAATATAGATCTTAAGATAATTTCGTATCGATCCGTTTTCTTATTCTCAATACGATTATTCTTTAGGAAATTTTTTATTCGTAATTTTTTAATTAATATTTCATCCTTATAGAACTTATTATTTATTATGATCGTCTCTGTACTCTCCGGTTCGTTCTGCTCACTATAATAAATACTATCAATAATTGTACCACAATTGCTACATACAACTTCCCCGTTCTTGTTATCCCAAATTATTTCACTGGAACCACACACAGGGCATTCCATGATCAAAACAATAACTTTTATGGGGAATATACTTATTTTTGATAATGTGACTATAATGTCTGAGAAAAGCGAAAGTACTTTAGATAAGATATATACAGCGTTAAGCTCATCTAAACAGTTACCTAGTGAGATAATTTATCTTGTAAATTGGGATAAAGTTGACGTATTTGTTGACTTAAAACAAAGGGGAAGAATTACAATTGACGGTATAGATGAACAGTCGCTTATAATAAAGGATAAGGAAAATGGAAAATATACTGCTATGGTTTTAATAGTAGATGAAAATGAAAAGGTAAGTTTTAAGAAAATATTGGATAAACTACACCAGTCAAAATCAATGAATTTGGAACTTTATCTTTCAATTGTGGATAAATATGGAGATGTTACATATTACACATTATCTGAGATAAAAATGTCAAAGTGACTCGATATGGTGAAATTTGAAACAGTAAGGGGTATGAAAGATTATATTGGAATAGATGCAGAAAAAATTAGATATTTGGAATCTACCTTTAGAGACCTAGCAATAAAATATGGATATTCTGAAATTATAACACCAATAGTGGAAGAATTTAAACTGTTTGCGTTGAAGGGTGGAGAGGAGTTAAGGGAAACAATGTATGTATTTAAGGATAAGGCAGATAGGGAACTATCATTAAGACCTGAAATAACACCTAGTGTAGCAAGAGCTTACATACAAAATTTACAGAGTTCACCCAGGCCGATAAGGTTATTCTACTTCGGTACCGTTTATAGATATGATGAACCACAATATGGTAGATATAGGGAGTTTAGACAAGCCGGAGTAGAAATGATAGGCGATTCTTCTATTTTAGCCGATCTAGAAGTATTAGACTTGTTGTATAATTTCTATGACAAGCTAAATCTTTCCAATGATATAACTATTAAACTAAATAATATTGGCATATTTAGAAAAATAATGGATAAGTATAATATCGAAGATAATTTACAAGAGCATATCTTGCATCTAATAGATAAGAACAAGATTAACGAAGCTCTAGATATCCTTGAAAAAAACATAAAGAATAAAGATATAGTAGACTTTTTTAATGAAATTCTAACTAAGAAGGATGCAAAATTGGAAGATATAGAGTCTTTAACTAAGTTGGAGGAGGTTTCAAAACTAGATATTAAAAATGAATTTTTATATCTATTTCGATTATCTAGCCTTTTAAACAACTTAAATATAAAATTTAAGATTGACTTAGGTTTTGTAAGAGGATTAGCGTATTATACTGGTCTAATATTTGAGGTTCTTCATCCCTCGGTACAGTTTAGTATTGCCGGAGGAGGGAGATATGATAAACTTATAGAACTTTATGGTGGCTTACCCTCACCTGCAATAGGATTTGCAATAGGAGTTGAGAGAACTTTGTTAGTAGTTAGAGAGTTGAAAGTGGAAGAACCAATAAATGTGATAGTAATAGGCATGTCCGAAGACGCAATTCCATCAATGTTTAAAGTATCGAGGATACTAAGAAAGGAAGAATATAGGGTAGTAATAAATACTAAAGATCAACCTCTTTCAAAACTATTACCTTACTATGCATCACAAGGATTTAAGCTCGCGATAATAATAGGTAAACAAGAACTGGAGAAAAACATGATAACAATTAGAAATTTAATTACACGAAAACAGATTTCAGTTCCATTGGAGAACGTTGAAGATGCAATAAAACAAACGTTATAAATGACATTTAGAAGTATATTTATGGGTAAACTAACATGGAAGAATTACCTGCAACTGCTGTTGGTTTAAAGGTAAATGACGGAGTTATATTAGCTTCTGAAAGACGATTAAGCTATGGTGGTTATGTATTAAGTAAACAAGCTAAGAAAGTACATAAGATAGGTAAATTTCTCATAGCAGGGGCCGGAATATATGGTGACTTACAGACTTTGATGCGCATAATGAACGTAGAAATAAAGTACTATGAGATTTCAACCGGTAAATCAATCTCTGTTCACGCTGCAGCTAAATTGCTTTCAGTAATACTATATCAGTATAAAGTAATGCCATTCATTTCCGAAATTCTATTTGGAGGAATTGATGAAAAAGGTCCACAACTTTATGTATTAGACCCTATAGGCTCATTAATTGAAGATAATTACGCAGCAGTGGGATCAGGAGCCAAGATCGCTATAGGAGTTCTTGAATCTGAATATGATCCCACTATGAATTTAGACATGGCAACACAATTAATAACAAAAGCAATAAAAGCATCTATAGAACGTGATATTACATCTGGAGATGGAATAGATTTAGCGATAATAGATAAGAAAGGAAACTATGAGAACAAATTCATCCCATACTAAATATTTTTCTTAACGCAGAAGTAAATATGATCCATAGCATTTAATTGATATGTTTTAAGAAAACTTTCTTTATTACTTATTATCTTTACTAGCAATCCAAATAATGAAATTATCGTTGTGTATCTATCTCCGTTGCTCGAAGAAGAATCTTTTAGCTCAGTAACTACATAGCCGTGTCCACAGAAGTCATCATTAGTATATGAAGGTCTACTTTTAGAAATTATAGCTTTCACTTTTTCTTTTTGGCTAAATATATTTATGCTATCGATTATATCAAAACTTATATTAAAGTCGTTGCAAGACATATGTATTATGGATAAATTCTTTAAGCTACCTCTTTCAATACTATTTATTTCACAACTTAGAATTATTTCTTGTGCCTTTGATTCCATCATATTACTATTTAAGTTTTAATTTATTAACGTTATTGGGGACTATAATATGAGTAGTGGAAGAAGGATCTCGAGCGAATTAAATAACCTAATAGATAAGACTATAATTGTAAAAACTACTAATGGGAAAACGTATACTGGTCAACTTTATGCATATGAACTTTCGCCATTTATTATTAGTTTAACAAATGTTAAAGACGATAATAATAATGCTTTCTATAAAGTAATGATAAATGGAAATACAATTTCAGAGATAATAATTAAGAATCCTCCACTATTTGAGCCAAGAGAGTTTGCGGAATTAGTTGAAAAATCCTTAAATTTAAGGCCAGCTGATATAAAAGTTTACGAAGAGACGGGAGTAGTGACAATTTTAGAAAGAATTAAGGTATCACAAAATGGAGTAGAAGGAAGTGGACCAATGGCTCAAAGAATTTATGATCTATATAATGATTATATAAATAAAAAGAAAAAGGAATTAGGTCTATGACTGTATTTGAAGTAAAATACGAAGATCTTGCGGGAAGAATAGGTATCTTAAAAACAAGAAGCGGTAACTTAGAAACTCCAACATTCTTTCCAGTAATTAATATATTAAAAGATGAAATATCAATAGATGAGATAAGAAATATAGGATTTAAGAATTTTATCACGAACTCATATATACTATATAAAAATATGTATATAAAAAATGATATACATAAAGAGCTAAACTCTGAAGATATGATCATAATGACTGATTCGGGAGCATACCAAATTCTAGAGTACGGAGACATAGGAATAACCAATTATGAGATCGTGAATTACCAGCTCATGATAAAACCAGATATCGCTGTAATATTAGATTTGCCTACTGGAAATACAGACGATTATGAAAGTGCTAAAATGACAATATATGAGACTCTAAAGAGAGCAGAAGAAGCCTCAAAAATCATAGTAAAAAACCAAGATAACAATATTATTTGGGTATATCCAATACAAGGAGGAAAATATCTTGATCTAGTTAAGACTTCTGCTGAAGGACTATCTAAGTTTGAAGATATATACAATATGGTCGCGCTTGGTAGTCCAACAGTTCTCTTAGAGCGATACATGTATGATACTGTAATTGACATGATTTATACTGCTAAATCTAACATAAAAAGAGGAATTCCATTTCATTTATTTGGAGGAGGGTTACCTCATATTATTCCATTTGCAGTAACGTTAGGAGTGGATAGTTTTGACTCTGCCTCATATATAATATATGCTAGAGATAATAGATATATTACTAGAACACGTGTATACAAATTAGAGGATTTAGAATATTTTCCATGTTCTTGCCCAATATGTTCTAAATATACACCTAAAGACTTGCTTGAAATGAATGAAAAAGAAAGAACAAGAGCATTAGCTATTCATAACCTTTATACCATTTTAGAAGAATTCAAAGCAACCAAACAAGCAATTAAGGAAGGGAGACTATTTGAATACCTTCAAGAGAAAGCTTACTCTCATCCTGCAGTATATTCTGCATTCAAGAGATTGATAAAATATAAAGAATATTTAGAAAAATATGACCCTAGAGTAAGGGGAGATCCAAAAGGTTTACTTTTGTTTGATAATAAATCTTTACATAGGCCAGAAATTATACGCCACTCAAGATTTTTAGAAAGGTACGTGCAAAAGAAAGACAAAATACATATATACTGTTATGATAAGACGATAAGCGATACTGCTTATGATTATATTAAAAGTATAAAGGAAACAATACCTAATCATAATACCGGCGACATATTTATAGCAATACCATTTTTTGGTTTAATACCATTAGAGGTCTCAGATTCCTATCCACTATCTCAATTCGAGATTCCTAACGAAGTAGATGAAGATGTAATAGCTGACATGAAAACTAAAATCATTTCATTCTTAAAAAGTAAAAACTATCAAAAAGTAGAATTAGTCAACTGTGAAAAACTAGGTTTACATATAGACTCTATCAGCACTTCCCCTTGATAATTCTTTCTGCAATAACTCCATTTGTTTTTGTAAATCCTCTTCTATTCTTTTTGCCTCCTCGTATAATTCATCTACGCTAACATTTAAACTAAGCATTTTATTTAAGACTTCTATTGCAATTGCAGCTGCTACTGGATCTGTCCTTTCACGATCCGCATATGGTAACAAAACTAATGCCGGCAAGTCTTCAATTTCAGAATGCAAAGTAAATAACGCTAATGGACCTACCATTAGTAATTGTTTGTCTAATTGAGGGTAATCTAGATTCAAATTGCATTTTGATGTTTTAAGCCATTTTAAACTCTCATTTCCAACTTTATACCTCTTATCTAGCGCTCCTACAAGAAGTATATTATTAATTGATAACTTCTTAACCCATTTTATAACTTCTGAAGCAAAATCATTCCATTCACGTTGAAATGGCAAAATATGATTAAGTAATAATACTAAATGTTTATCCTTGTCATAAAATATATCGAAAGGCGTCGCGATACCGTAATCATCTACAAACGTGACATCTCTATAATATTTAGTTACAACATACCCTATTCTTTCCATTTTCCTTTTTAAGGCTAAATGTCTTGTGGCTAAATAGCCTACCTCCCCTATCGTCCTAAATCCAGTTATAAATGTAGAACCTTTTAGCTCACTTAAGTCTTTCTTTATTATTATCTTAACATTACTCATCTAATACACCTCTTTTCACGTGAACTGCCATACCTCTCTTATACTCCATCATTTCTTCTCCGGATAATTTAGCTTTACCTATTGCTATCAGCTCGTCATTTTCATTTACAACTATTACCTCATCCCCAGCCCTTATTCGCTTATCAACTGCTATTACGTGTTTAGAGAAAACATTTCTTCCATTTTTTATGAATTCTTCTAAATTTTTGGGTATTACAACTCTATATTCTGGAAACTTTGAACAGTTCTTAATTACACCCCCACTTAACAAGGTAAGGGAAAATAAAACATCTTGAGCCCTTAGCACCAAATACAATTCTCCCTCACTTGTTAGCACGTTTCTGATTTTCTTTGTATTTAAGGATCTTTGAATTAAAAAACGCGCATCCTCAGGAAACAAACATCTAGAAATATTATAATCGAATTGATATTCTGCAATACAACGCAAAGTTGAGATCTCGCTATAGCTTGCTTCTACCGGTTTACTTAAAAACTCCTTATATCTAGCTATACTTCTCCCGCCTCTCTCTCATATTTTCCATACTATTCCTTTTAACATTAATCTTGTTTATAGCATCAACTAGATCTTTCATTGTAACGTTATTCCTATTATCCCTAATTGCCATATATGCTGCTTCAACACAAACATTTTTAATATCAGCACCACTGAATCCCTCAGTAAGCTGAGATAATAATTCAAGGTTTATATTATTCTCAACTTTCATTTTCTTTAAGTATATGTTAAATATCTCAATTCTTCCTTTAAAGTTGGGCAAAGGAACCTCTATTATCCTATCAAATCTACCAGGCCTCAATAACGCGGGATCCAATATGTCTATCCTATTCGTAGCTGCAATGATCTTAACGTTGTCCAATGGATTAAATCCATCAAGCTCAGCCAAGAGCTGCATTAATGTTCTTTGTATCTCCCTTTCTCCGCTTGTTCCTATATCTATTCTCTTAGCACCTATGGCATCAATTTCATCAATGAAGATTATTGATGGTGCCTTCCTTTTAGCCATTTCAAATAGCTCTCTAACTATCCTAGCACCTTCCCCCACAAATTTTTGTGCAAATTCTGAAGCTACAACATGAATAAAGACAGCGTTACTCTCAGTAGCTACTGCTTTTGCTAACATAGTCTTTCCAGTACCTGGTGGGCCATATAATAAAACTCCCTTTGGCGGTTCTACTCCTATCTCCCTAAATATCTCAGGCTTCTTTAAAGGCAATTCCACAACTTCCCTTAATTCCTTTATTTGTTCTTCTAATCCGCCGATTTCAGAATAAGTTACATTAGGTTTTTCCACAATCTCCATTGTCTTTACAATTGGATCTTCCTTCTGTGGCAAAACCTCTAATATTGTAGATCCTCTTTGATTTAAGGCAACGGATATTCCAGGTTTTATTAACTTTTGATTAATATGACTGGCTACATTTACTACTAAATTTGGTCCAGACGAACTTCTAACTAATACCCTACCGTCTGGTAAAACATCTAATACAACTGCCTCAATCAATGGAGGACTTAACATTTTTTCCATTTCTGCTTTATAATAGTTTAATTCTTTTCTTAGATTTTCAATTTCAATCTGTAATGACTTAATTTTTTCTTCCATCAATCTAACCAATTGAACCTCGTCTGAAGAAGAAGCATCCCTTATTGTGTCGAAATCTCCGGACAATTTAACCCGTATATATACTTGTTTGGCATAGACTAAAAACGTTTAATACAAGTATTTACAATAGGTATTTATATGCAAGCTAATAGTGAAGAATACTGTGAATTATGTGGATCTCCAATCCATGGTAAAGGTATAACTGTGTCATATGAAGGCTCAATTATTACTGTATGTAATTCATGTTATAATAGGATAAGAAAGCATGCAGTGATAGTAAAAGAAGACAGTAAGAAAAGCGAGACAAGAAAGAAAACTGATCCTAAACCACCTAAAATGGGAGATACAGAATTAGAAATTGTAGCAGACTATTACAAGATTATTAAAACAGCTAGAGAACAACTAGGTATCTCACAGCAACAATTAGCACAAAAATTAAAAGTATCAGAAAATATCGTTAAAAGATTTGAAAGTGGTAAATTAAAGCCTACGATCTCTCAAGCTAGGCAGCTAGAGAAAATTCTTGGCATTAAACTAGTTACCCCATTAGAAAATGAAGAAAGCGAGAGGGAATTCGACGATACTGGATTAACCTTAGGAGATGTGGTTAATATTAAAGAGGGAAAGAAGTGAAAACTGCAGCCCTTTTTGTATCTGAAGAATTTAAGGAAGAGGCAATAGCGTTAGCTGAGGGGGCTGATCACAAGATAGTTAGAATTTACAAATTACCAAAATCACCTAATGTGAAATTTTATATACAATATGATAAGTTACAACAAATCAAAAACGATGAGGAAATTTCTACGTTAATTATATTCGAAGAACTTAAGCCTAGACACTTTATAAATCTGAGAAAAGAACTAAAAGGAAAAGAGGTCCTAGACAAAATACTCCTTCTTTTGGATATATTTGCACTACATGCAGGGTCAAAAGAAGCAAAAATGCAAATAGAACTGGCCAGGCTTAAGTATGAACTACCCATAATAAAAGAAACGTATACTAAATCAAAAATAGGTGAACAACAAGGTCCTTTAGGAGCTGGAACATATGGAGTAGAATCTATAATAAAATTTTACAAAAGAAGAATCAATAAACTTATGAAAGAATTGGAAAATATAAAAGTTTTTAAAGAAAAATCCATAGAATCTAATAAGAGAAATAATATTCCTTCTGTTGGAATCGTAGGGTACACAAATTCTGGAAAGACCTCGTTATTTAACTCATTAACTGGGTTAACACAGAAAGTTGATACAAAACTATTCACTACAATGTCACCTAAAAGATATGGGATCTCAATAAATAATAGAAAGATTATGCTAGTTGACACTGTAGGATTCATTAGAGGAATTCCTCCACAAATTGTAGATGCTTTCTTCGTCACTCTGTCAGAAGCTAAATACTCTGATGCATTAATTCTTGTAATAGACTCTACATTCTCAGAAAATCTATTAATTGAGACTTTGCAATCCTCTTTCGAAATTTTAAGAGAAATAGGAGTTTCGGGTAAGCCTATAATAGTAGCCCTTAATAAAATTGACAGAATTAATGGCGATTTATATAAAAAGCTTGACTTAATAGAGAAGCTATCAAAAGAGTTGTACTCTCCTATATTCGATGTCATACCTATATCAGCTTTAAAGAGAACAAATCTTGAATTATTAAGGGATAGGATATACCAGCTAGTCACACAGTTGAGTTAAAAGATATATATGTTTTAAGGCTAGGCCATAGACCAGCTAGAGATAAAAGAGTGACAACACATGTAATTTTGGTAGCAAGAGCCTTTGGCGCTAAAGGTGTGTATATCGAAGGTAAAGATGAAAAAGTGATAAAATCTGTCTTCAAAGTTGTAAATAGTTGGGGTGGATCTTCGTATTTTTTTGTAAAAGAAATTGAAAATGGAAAGAATATAGTAAATGAATGGAAAGAAAAAGGAGGCACAGTAATACACTTAACGATGTATGGAATCAATATTAATGATCTTCAAGATAATCTTGAGAAAATAAAGTATCCTCTATTAATAATTGTAGGATCAGAAAAAGTTGAAGGTTGGTATTATCGTAATGTAGATTACAATATAGCAATAGGGAATCAGCCACATTCTGAAGTAGCAGCACTAGCAATCTTTCTAGACAGAATTTATAAGGGACGAGAGCTATATATGGAATTTGGAGATTCAAAAATAAAGATATTACCTCAGAATGCTGGCAAGAAGGTGATAAGAAATGGTTAATGCAGAGGACCTGTTTATTAATCTAGCGAAAAGTTTGTTAGGAGATGATGTAATTGATGTTCTACGAGTCCTATTAGAAAAAGGTACTGAGATGACCGATGAAGAAATAGCAAATCAGCTCAATATAAAAGTTAATGACGTGAGAAAGAAATTGAACTTACTAGAAGAGCAAGGTTTCGTAAGTTATAGGAAAACGAGAGATAAGGATAGCGGATGGTTCATTTATTATTGGAGGCCTAACATAGATCAAATTAATGAGATATTATTGAATAGAAAAAGACTAATATTAGATAAATTAAAGTCCAGATTAGAATATGAGAAAAATAATACGTTCTTTATATGTCCACAAGATAATAGTAGATACTCATTTGAGGAAGCATTTGAAAATGAATTTAAATGCTTAAAGTGTGGATCTCAATTAACCTATTATGATACAGAAAAAATTAAGTCGTTCTTGGAGCAAAAAATAAGACAAATAGAGGAAGAGATAGATAAGGAGACAAAACTTGGAGCAAATAAAAATCATTGATCTATTCTCCGGAGCTGGAGGATTTTCATTAGGTTTCAAAAAATTAGGAATAGAGCCTAAATTAGCAATAGATATAAATCACGCTGCGACTAGAACGTATTCATTAAATTTTCCAAACACAATAGTAATTGAAGATGATATAAGGGAAATAAGCGGAAAAGAGATTTTAAAAAATGTAGGAGATGAAATAGACGTAATAATTGGAGGTCCTCCATGCGAAGGATATACTGCAGCTAATCCCTTACGTATGCTAGATCCTTTAGATAGATTGTATTTAGATCAAAGAGGGAGTTTAACACTAGAATTCATAAGGATTGTGGATGAACTGAAACCGAAAATTTTTGTCATGGAAAATGTTCCAGCAATTATAGAGACTCAATCATTAAGAGATGCTCTAATCAGTGAATTTAAGAGAGCAGGATACGATAATATATTCTTCAATATACTACATGCTGAAGATTATGGTAACCCATCTAAACGAAAGAGAGTATTCATCTCTAATGTTAGAATATTACCTATTAAAACTCAAAAAAGAGTCACAGTTTATGATGCAATTCATGATTTAGATAGCAAACCAGACGTTCCTAATAACGATATAAGTGAGCCTAATGAGAAAAAACTTCTGAAAATTTCTAAAATTGGACATGGCGAGTATTTAACAATGTATAAGGCGAGTAAAGGAAAAAACATGCCACTATATATTAGACTTTCTCCATTTGATCTAGCACCTACAATTTTAGGTAATTCTAGATTTATACACCCATTTCATGATAGATTCTTAACTGTGAGAGAACAAGCCAGACTAATGAGTTATCCTGATGATCATGTATTTTTAGGAAGCAAGGATGAACAGTATAATCAAGTAGGTGAATCTGTTCCAGTAGCCTTATCTACCGCCATAGCTAAAGAGATTCTGGGTATCTTAAATGAAAGAGTTATATTTCGGCCTACATAATCTAACTAGTAACCAAAGACTCATCGACTTTTCTAAATTGGCTTTTAGTATAAAATACGTAAAGTATTTAATTCTTACTAAGGTAGGTGGGACAGCTGCACAATCTGGAGTTCCAGAAGTTAGTAAACTCGCATTTAAACTTAATAAGCCTATTTTAGTACTACCGGAACTAAAGGATGTTATAGACTTATTAAAACCAGAAATTACACTCCTAGTTTCACAGAATGCCGAAAAACAAATTGATTTTAATAATCTTATGAAATATGATAGAATATTGGTAGTATTTTCCGGAATAGAAGGAGGGGGGTTTAACAAAATAGAACAATCTCTAGGGGAGTATGTAAGAATAGTAGAAGACGCTCAGGATTTAGGAGCCGTAAGTTTAGCATCCTTCTTTTTATGTAAATATCTACAATTAGTAGAAGGTAAAGTTTAAAAGAGAAAACAATAACCTAGTATTAAGGGCCCGTCGTCTAGCCTGGTTAGGACGTCGCCCTGACACGGCGGAGGTCCTGGGTTCAAATCCCAGCGGGCCCAAACTTTTAATTTCATCATATTTTTATCGAAAAGTCAATTCATACAATATTAGCGGTTCATAACAGAAAGTCTCATATCTTTAGGGTAGCTAAAAAGAACAGACATAATGTTATGAGAACTTTTATTTTTACCCGTAATAAGTTATAAATGATAATCCTAGAAATTTTGTCAAGATATTAACAATTTGAAGTCAACTAATAATAGTTAAAACTGATTACTAGATAAATTATTAACCCTTAGACGGGTAAAGAAGTGTAAGTGTCTTCAAATCAAACAAATAAGCGTCTTTTATTGAAAGCTAGAAGAGTAGTTAAAGAAGGAAGATTTGTAAGTCTAACTCTTAAAGATACTTTGTATATGTTCTTTATTTATATTGGACGTAATAACGACTACGTGCTTAACCTTAATTATTGTAGTTGTCCATTCTATTTATTCAATGTACTTTTAAGAAACGAGTATGACTTTTGCTATCATACTTTAGGTTTAAAATACGCATTAGAAAAGGATCAGATAACAAAAATTGAGTTATACACGAAAGATTTTAAAGAAATATTAACCGAGATATACAGTTGTGGAAAATCTTTAAAACTAAGAAGAATATTGAACAGAGTGGAGAGTTAACTTTGAACGATGTGCAGTTAGTATTTATATCCGGAATTTTGATACTTACCTTTGTAATAATTTATATAATATTAATGGAATTTCCAATAAAGTCTTCAAGTACAAAAGATATTTATACGAAAAAGAAGAAAGGTAAAAGTAAATAGTGGTCGATTATGGGAGGAAAAAGACGAAAGAGGACTAAAATTATCAGAGTAAAGCCTAAATTACCTAAAACCTTCGAGTGTCCTAGATGTGGGAAGGTTTCAATTAGTGTAAAGATAAAAGATAATATTGCGACAATTACATGTGGGAATTGTGGCCTTTATACTGAAATTGAAGTGCCTCCTATATTTGATGAAGCAAATGCATATTCCAAATTCATAGACATGTACTTAGATGGAAGATTACAAATAAAAGAGAGAACGAATGAAAATATGGAAGAAGAAAATGAAATTGAAGGGGAAAGTGAAGAAATACCTCATGGACAAGTTGAATGATAATGAGAAATTGCATTTTTCTCTCCTAGATCCATTTAAAATTAATTCTAGTGAGGAGCTTAAATATATCGCAAAGAACTTATATGACGCAGGGACTGACGCATTTCTTATTGGAGGTACACTAGGTGTTTCTAAAGATAAATTAGATTTTGTCATATCCTTACTTGACGATTATGAGATACCGAAGATTGTATTTCCTAGCAATATAAACTTATTATCTGAGAAGGCTGATGCGTTGCTATTTTTATCCCTATTAAACTCTGATGATATATATTATGTAATAGGTGCTCAGATAGTTGCTGCTCCAATCATAAAAATGTTACAAATGGAGGTAATACCAACTGCTTATATAATAGTAGGACATGGAGGTACTGCAGCACATATAGGTAAGGCCAGAGTAATACCCTACGATAATTTTGAATTAGCAACTGCCTATACTTTAGCGGCGGAATATTTAGGAATGGATTTTGTTTACCTCGAAGCTGGATCTGGAGCCCCAGAACCAATAAGGCCAGAAATGATATCTTTTATCAAAAAGACTTCCAGTATTCCGTTAATTATAGGGGGTGGAATAAGAAGCGTAGAAGTTGCTTTGAAATTGATCGAAGCTGGGGCAAATATAATTGTTACTGGAAATATAATTGAAAGTGATGTCACTAAGGCAATAAAAATAATAAGGGGAATAAAGAATAAATAAGTAGAGAAAGAGGGATCTATAATGCCTTCACCAAAGAAGAAAAAAGACGTTGTTCCAGTAATGTCAATGGCAGGATTAATTAGATATTATGAGGAGGAAAACGAGAAAATTAAGATAAGTCCTAAAATTGTAATAGGAGCTAGTCTAGCATTAGCAATTATCGTTATAGTTATTACAAAACTATTTTAAAGCCATAATAAGAAGATTAATTATGGGACCCCTAGCGGGGGCAACGGGGTAAAACCCTGAGGAAACTCCGGCCTCCAACCCTTGCAAGAACCCCGTAAGGGGTAGGGATAGGATCCTTGGCAACTACACAGAAACGAAGTCCTAATACTAGATAGATGAGCGGAACTACTAGCAAGCAATTGCTAGTAGTACATGATAGATGAAAGTATTAGGACTTGAAACGGTAGACCTCTTGGGAGCAAGTCAAAGGGGGATGAGCAAAGGGTTGACCCCTTACAGTACGCTTAGTCGAATCCCCCAGTACAGAAGCCGGGTTATGCTAGGGGTCCCTACTAATGTATTAATGGAAGCCTCATCTACAATGTTTAAGTGATGTCTTATTCCCGTGATCTTTAGAGATTATAAAATAAATAGATGGAAAATTTAATGTTTAGCTACAATATAGTTCTTGTACCTCTCCAAAAGACAATACTTATCTTGGTCATCATCATCACCTATGTCATTATATATATTAATATATATTATTATATTAATCATTTTTAGATTATATTTTTGAAACTCATTTTAAGTTACTGATCATCCTTATACATAATTATATCTTTTCCCAAAATTAATTAATATAGATACATTAATTGTCGCAAAGTTCTTATAGCCATATAAAATTAAAACTCTGTGGATAAAAGTGGCTAGTGCGATAGTCCTTATAAATACAGACGCTGGAGGAGAAGAAGAGGTATTCGAAAAGCTAAAAAACATGAATGAAGTCGTGGAAGCGTACGTAGTTTATGGGGTATATGATATCGTAATAAAAGTTGAAACTGAGAATATGGATAAGCTTAAGAATTTCATTAGTAATTCCATACGAAAGATACCGAAAGTAAGATCGACATTAACAATGATAATAATGGAGGGAAGAAGTGTAATAAAGAAATGAAATATGTAATAGGAATTGATGACCATGATTCCTACAAGTTTGGATGTACTACACATTTTTCTATTATTCTAACCTCCTATTTATATAAAAATCATAGTACTATTTTATTAGACTTACCTTACTTAGTTAGATTAAATCCAAATGTACCTTGGAAAACAAGAGGCAATGCTAGTATAAAACTCGTTGTCGACTTTAATGGAACAAAGAAAGAGCTAGCGGATATAATTTTCTCGTATTCGGTTAAATATGCTAAAGATGTTTCACTAGCACTAGAACATGGAAGAAAACCTGGAATAGCAATAATCGAATATGATAAATATAAAACTTTATTCGAAGAACTATATAATTTCTATACTAAAGCAGTATCGGATATTGTTCCTATAGATTATGCGAAAAATTTCGCAGAAAAAAACGATATAGAAATTAGAGGGGATAGAGGTATTATCGGAAGTATTGCAGCGTTAGGAATGAGTGGAGACTATACCTATGAATTAATTACTTATAGGAAAAAAGAAAATTGGCTCAAAAAGAGAATGATAAATAAAGACTCAGTAAAGAAAGTAGATGAAGAGACGTTCCCGCTAACATTTGCAAATTACGATTATATAAATGATGTTCCCCTTATAACTCCACATGGAAGTGATCCAATCCTATATGGTATTAGAGGAACTTCCATTGAACATCTACTTAAAGCTATGAAATTGATAGAATCGGATGAAGATATTGATTTTTTCGCGGTGTTTAAGACTAATCAAAGTACTGATGTTCACTTCCAAAAAATTGGTAACTATTTCTATCAGCAAACTAGGAAAGTCGTAAAAATAAAAAATGTAAGGATACTTGAAGGAGGAGATGTAATAATTAGGACTACTGATGATGATGTGTTATTCGTGTATAAAGAAACCGGGGAGTTAAACAGTGCAGCTAAACTATTAAAGGAAGGTGACGAAATAGTAGCTTATGGCGCTATAAAGCCATCCATAGCTTATGGAAAGATCATAGAGCTGGAGAGATTTGAGATATTAAAATTATATGATACACAATTGGTCAATCCAAAATGCCCCATATGTGGTGGATCTACAAAATCTTTAGGAAAAAATAAGGGATATAAATGTAAAAAATGTAAATATATTATAAATACACATAATAAGAGTATAAAAAATATAATGAGAAACTTATCATTAGGAATGTATCAAACTAGAGCTTACAGGCATCTTACTAAGCCGATATTCTTAGAACTAGAAAATAATAATCAAAGTTTTTATGAAGAGAAAAAGTTCCTAGAGACATTCAGATCAGAATTATACAAGATTAATTATTATTATATTATTTAGTATGATGTTGTTTTACGTTGTGTACTACTCCAGTTGGCAGTTGCAAAAAATTCAATGCGTCGGTTTGTCATAGAGAAAAATAATGCACAACTTCACAACACCCTACCCTGCCCCTCACCGCTTATTTTGACACTATGGAAAACATTTTTTATATTTTCCTTCTTCTCTCTTCACATGGCTCAAAAAACGCTAATAGCTGTTATCGGTGTTTTGGTAGCATCCTTTTTATCTCTCTTCTTCTACATTCATATGTCTCAAACCACACAAACAGTTACATCTATCAACTTATCTAATATCAATTTTGCCGTGCCCCCTCTTCTAATTAATAACACTACCTATACTTATACTGGCAATACTAATAATTTCACTGGCAAAATCATTATACCCAACCAAACATCACCATGGTACATTCAATATCTACCAGAAATAATAATAACTGCCATTGTTGATGCATTTGTTATATCCCTCATCTTATCCCCAACTTTTAGACAGATATTAAGAAGATACCTCAAGCTGTAAACAGTTTTTATGATTTTGTTGAAATAGAAGCGGAAATTTACTCAATTTGCTCTGCGTCATTTTTTCTGTCTATTCATTTTTTACAATAACCTAAAACACAAAAGCGGGTTTAGAAAAAACTGTAGTACAGACGTCTGGCCTCCCGACAAATACAAACAAAGTGCTTCTGAAATTTATTTTCACATCACGTACGCAGTCAATAATTTACTTTTTTTGCACAATTGAGGAATTTTTGCCCCATTCTTTCAATTTCACAACTGTTTATGGCAAATGCCCCATGCTTAAAAGCTTATATCACGCAAAAGGGGCATAGTTAATATATGGGTTATAGAGTTTTCTCTGCCGGGCAATACAAAATACGTCAAAGAGGGAACAAGTATTACGTCTATAAGATAGAGAATGACGATAGAAATCACACAAAGGAAACTTACATAGGACCTTTAGACAAGATAATTAAAACATACATTAGGATTGGGAGTGTGGGGGTATCCCCACAGTGGACCGGCCGGGATTTGAACCCGGGACCTCTCGGGTGCAAACCGAGCACTCTTCCAGGCTGAGCTACCGGCCCTCGAATAAAATAAAGACAAGGATAGATTAAAAGTTTTACCCGTTTATATCTCAACTGACACCCCTTTATTTCTCTTGGAGATTACTTTAAACTATTCCTTCTTTTTATTATAGAGACTAAGAAATATACATTATACAAAGTGATTATATGCGGATAAAAACTAGAATTTATTGTATCGTAGAATTCTCCAAATGAAATGCTGGGGTATCCCTTTATATGATGTTTAACTTAGATTTTCCAGTGGAAATAAAGGGGTTTTTTACTCCCCGGTTAAATAGCTTACGTCTTAAAAACTGTGTTAGTATAAATGTTACAAAAGATGAGTGATATAATTGATGAGGTTATTTCTTCATTTAAGACCTCAAGTATCTTTGTAAACAGAGAATATTTAATGCCTGATTATATTCCAGACGAGTTACCACATAGAGAGGACCAGATAAAGAAAATTGCCAGCATTTTAGCTCCATTATATAGGGAAGAGAAACCCAACAATATCTTCATCTACGGTTTGACTGGAACAGGAAAGACGGCTGTAGTAAAGTTTGTTCTATCTAAATTACATAAAAAATTTTTTGGAAATTTTAAATATATCTATATTAACACTAGGCAGACAGATACACCATATAGAGTATTGGCTGATTTGTTGGAATCATTAGACGTAAAGGTTCCTTTTACTGGACTATCAATAGCTGAGCTTTACAGACGTTTAGTAAAAGCTGTAAGAGAGTATAATTCACAAGTTGTCATAGTTTTGGATGAGATAGATGCTTTTGTTAAGAAATATAACGACGATATTCTATATAGGTTAAGCAGGATCAATAGTGAAGTGAATAAGAGTAAAGTTTCGTTTATAGGAATAACTAATGATATTAAGTTTGTAGATCTATTGGACCCTAGAGTTAAAAGTAGCTTAAGCGAAGAAGAGGTAGTTTTTCCACCTTATAATGCTGAAGAGTTAGAAGATATTTTGACAAAGCGAGCTCAGATGGCATTTAAGCCTGGAGTTTTATCAGATAATGTAATTAAATTATGTGCAGCATTAGCTGCACGAGAGCACGGAGATGCACGTAGGGCATTAGATCTTTTGAGGGTAGCTGGTGAAATAGCTGAGAGATTGAAGGATTCTAAGGTTAAAGAAGAGTATGTACATTTAGCTAAGGAAGAAATAGAGAGAGATCGAGTAAGGGACATTATATTAACTCTTCCTTTTCACTCTAAGTTAGTTCTTACTGCAGTGGCCTCTATGTCTTCTAAAGAGAATGTAGTTTTGACTACTGGTGCTGTATATGAGAGTTATTTGGCTATTTGCAAGAAGTTAGGTGTAGAACCTATTACACAAAGAAGAGTTAGTGATATTATAAATGAATTAGACATGGTAGGTATATTAACAGCTAAGGTTGTAAATCGAGGTAGATATGGCAAGACTAAGGAGATAGGTTTGGCTATTGATAAAAATATAATTGTTAAATCTTTAATAGAAAGTGATAGTAGATTTGCTGATCTCTGGAGTTGATGACGGTTATTTTCCATTATCATATAAGGGAGGAAAAGGCAAAACTGCATTAGTTGTAGTTACTTTTTACGATTATGACCTGATTGATTTAGACTGGGGTCTAATAACTGTTGATGGAAATGACGCTACTTATGTTCTGAAGCAGTTGAAAAAAGGTGATATTCTTATTTTAGATGGTGTAATATTTGCTGGTTTCAACTATATTGTACCTTATTCTGATAACATGATTTTCTTTTATTCTAAGATGCCGAAGGTAGATCTGATTAAAAATGCTCTTATGAAGCACTTCCAGACTGATACGGAAAGAGTGAGAGAGATACTCTACGTTTTAAATAATCTTAAACAAATTCCCACAAAGAGGGGAAACGTTTTCCTTTATTCTACAGTCGAATTAAGCCTAGCTAAATCGATTATAGAGAAATATCAAATTTATTCGAAAATACCGGAGTTGTTGAGGAGTGCACATGTAATTGCAAGTAGTCTGGGAAGGTTTTTATCGCGTTATAAGAAAACAATATAAAAAATTTTACTTATCTGTACCTACTATCTCTCTTAATCTTTGATCTCCATGAATATCTAAGATGTACTTATATACAGGTTCCGGAACTAGCTCACTCCAATTATCGTTTAGGATTATAAGACGTCTAATATAAGTTGAGTTATACTTTTCTCTATTAAAAGCTGGAGGAATCTCTACTTTATATCCGGCTTCTTTGAATATTCTAACTACTAGCGGATTTCTGGCAAATACGACTTCAAATTTAGGGGTATAAGTACTTACATAATGTGCCCAAATGTTATTCATTAAAATATCTGGCATTGGTATTATAAATATTCTAGACAAATCTATCCCACTATACTTAAGAGAATTTCTTATCATTTCTACTCTTTCTCCTGCGGTAAATGGATTGGTTACTGTGTGACTTTCTTGTGAACTACCTACTAAAATTATTAACTCGTCAACTCTCTCTAAGCTCCACTTGATTACATTTAAATGACCTAGATGGAATGGCTGAAATCTCCCTGGGTATAACCCTCTAGGCATATCTCATCACCTTCTCTAACGTTTAATTTATCTTTTGCACTCCCTTTATTAATTCCTATTTCGACCATAAAATAACCGTTGAAGTAGATTAACAGCTCGTTTTCCATTCCGTAACCGAATGTTTTCACAAATCTACATTTATATTTAGAGTTATTTACCTTTATCTCTACGTTTTGACCATATTTGAAGTTATTTAGTAAAACTTCTTTAGGTATACTAGTTGCTATATTTCCAAAATGGTCTACATAAAGGATCTTTCCACAAATTTCATTCCCTAACGATTTATAGGTAAAATCTAATTTTGTAAGATCTTCGTATCTTAGCTGGTTTCCGAATATATCAGGTTCTACTCCAATTGAGATAAGAGCAGCAGCTACGGAGAAGATATCTCTACCATGGAAAGTATTCGAAATTGTTTTAGCTAAATATAGTTTCTCATTTTGTATCTCTATTATTTTTATTATTTTCTCAGAAGCTATAGCTGGGTATAACACACCATTATCTGGACCTATAAATACATAATTTTTTGTTTTTATTATTAAGGGTCTTCTGTTAGTACCTACCCCTGGATCTATAACCACAAGAAATATTGTATTTTTAGGAAAATATTTGTAAGATGTATATAATAGATATGCACCAGCAATCAGATTAAAAGGTTTGCTATTTCCAGTTATATATGTGATTTTGGCCTCTGGATTTATTTTCCTTATTACTGCCTCCATTACCCCATTATAGTTATCATTAAGCCCAAAATCAGTAAGTATTGCTATTTGACCTGAAATTCGCTTCATATTTATCAATTAGTAACTCTAGATAAGATTTTGTCGTTAACTTTCCTTTTATCTCATATTTTCTAATGAAGTTAGAAGTATAGTTCTGGATCTCTTGATCACTAATTTCATTAATGGCTTCTATTTCTATGAACTGCCCCAGGTTCTCGACTGAATCTAACGATATAATAAATGATTTATCTAAGTAATTTATTCTAGTCTTTTTGATAGTTATAACAGGATAAAATCCTATTTTCCCCAGAAGTTCAATTGTTTTATTAAGGTCATTTACAATTATAGATATTTCTTCTCGAGCTTTTAATGACGAGTGTAATTTAGGCCCCTTATATGTAAGCTCTATTCCTTTAGTATTAACCCTTATTCTAACTGCTTCATCAGTTATTTTGAAATTTCGGTAAACATAATTAAAATAAATATCTTCTTGTTTTTCTATATCCAATAATTTTAGTTCTTTTTCCAATGACTCTTTTAGCTCGTTTAATGATGGGTATTCAACTACTATTTTAACCTCTTTTTCGATCATTATTTCTCTGATGGAAAATCGCATAGCGAGATATTTAAGTGAACATGCCAATTTGTTTCATATTTCTCCTAGCTATAATGCTAAAAGATTAGCCTCTAAATATGGATTTTTAGATTATATGATAGAGCGATATTTGAATATGTTTAGTAATAAAGAAGAATTAGAAGAATATCTAAATTCTTGTAGTTTTCCTTTAAAAAAGAGTATTAGATGTAATACACTAAGAATTAATTGCAAAAAATTGGAAGAGATGATGCTAGATAAAGGATTTATTTTGGAAAAAGTCAAATGGCTTCAACATGGTTATATAATTAAAAAAACTCCACCTAAGCCATCTCTAGGTTCTACACTGGAGTATCTTATGGGATATTATCATATTCAAGGGCTAGCTTCTATGGTGCCAGCATACGTTCTAAATCCCTTACAAGATGATTTTGTTTTAGATATGGCTGCAGCACCAGGCGGGAAAACTACACAATTATCTCAAATAATGCAAAATAAAGGTTTGGTAGTAGCAGTTGAGAAAAAACGCAATAGAATTAGATCTCTTCTCAGTAATGTTAATAGGTTAGGAGCAGAAAATGTTATACTAATTAAAACCGATGTATCAAACTTAAGAAAAATAAATAAATTTCAATTCGATAGAATCTTATTAGATGCACCTTGTAGCGGTGAAGGATTAATACAAAGGGATCCTACTAGACGATATAAAACCACAATGGATGACTTAAGAGATTTTGCATATTTGCAGTTATCTCTAATCGAAATAGCATATGAACTCTTGAAAGAGGGTGGTTATATTGTTTATTCAACATGCAGTGTGGCACCGGAAGAGGACGAATTAATTGTTAATTTCGCCATCGAAGAGTTAGGTATGAAAACTATAAGTGTAGAAGGATATCCTGCTTCTAATGGATACGTAGAGTATTATAATACTAGATTTAATAATGATGTGAAGAATTGTTTAAGATTTTTTCCTCATATACAAGGTACTGAAGGGTTTTTCCTATGCCTTTTAAAGAAGGAATAAGGATGAGTTTTAGTGAAGTTAAAATAGATGAGGTTAAACCTAAACTTGAGATTATTTTCTCAAGATATGGTTGTTTAAATAAGTTAAGTACATTTATACTTAACAAATCGTTCTATGAACTTAAAGGAAAATATAATCAACTGTTTATGCTAGCTAATAATGTAAATAATATCCGTTTATCGGAGTTCCTAAGTAGTCTATTAAGTAAAGGTTTTCATCCATATTCCGTTGGTACGCCAATAATTATTTATGATAAGTCTGAGATCTTGCCTACTTTAGCTTTTGGAAGATATTTAGCTGAGATGTGTGAGAATAAGTTAGTAATATCAGATTACAATTTGATATATAAGATTATATATAAAAGACCTATATATATTAATTCTATGTATAATTATAATAATGATGTGATAATTGTAGATAAAATGAGCAATTTTATAGCATACGCAAAGGTTAAAAATAGGAAGAGAGGAGTGTATGAGGTAATACCAGTTAAAGATATAGGATGGTATTTAAGGCGCGGTGGATAAATATAAAAATTAGAAAGTAGAGGTATATGTCTAGTATAAATGTCTGGTGGTAATAGATGTCAAATGAAGTTGAGCAGAAAAAGAGTGTAAAAACAATTAATGATTTACCTGGAATTAGCCAGACTGTAATTAACAAGCTAATAGAAGCTGGTTACTCTTCCCTTGAAACCTTAGCCGTTGCATCTCCACAAGATCTGAGTGTAGCAGCTGGTATTCCGCTGTCTACAGCGCAAAAGATAATTAAAGAAGCTAGAGACGCATTAGATATAAGGTTTAAGACGGCTTTAGAAGTCAAAAAAGAGCGAATGAACGTTAAGAAAATATCTACCGGTAGTCAAGCATTAGACGGTCTTTTAGGTGGGGGTATAGAAACTAGGACTATGACTGAATTTTTCGGCGAATTTGGGTCTGGTAAGACGCAACTATGTCATCAGTTAAGTGTTAATGTACAATTACCACTTGAGAAAGGTGGCTTATCTGGTAAAGCAGTTTATATAGACACTGAAGGTACTTTTAGGTGGGAAAGAATTGAAAATATGGCTAAAGCTCTAGGATTAGATATTGATAATGTGATGAATAATATATATTATATAAGAGCGATAAATACAGATCACCAAATAGCTATTGTTGATGATTTGCAAGAGTTAGTCAGTAAAGATCCTTCAATTAAATTAATTGTTGTAGATTCTGTAACTTCTCATTTTAGGGCAGAATACCCTGGAAGAGAAAATTTAGCTATAAGGCAACAGAAGCTTAACAAACACTTACATCAATTAACCAGACTTGCAGAGGTTTATGATATTGCAGTGATTATAACTAATCAAGTAATGGCTAGGCCAGATATGTTTTATGGAGATCCCACCGTAGCAGTTGGTGGTCACACCCTTTATCACGTACCGGGGATAAGAATTCAGCTTAAAAAGAGCAGAGGAAATAGAAGGATAGCGAGAGTTGTTGACGCTCCGCATTTACCAGAAGGAGAAGTAGTGTTTGCATTAACTGAAGAAGGAATAAGGGACGCCGAAGAGTAAAAGTTAATATTTTATGTGTCAGTGAATAATATTTTACTTATGAATGTTTTATGGGCGCCATGGAGAGCTAAGTATATATCTGAAACCAGCAAGGCGAAACAAGACGAATGCTTATTTTGTAGAGTAATAAAAGAAGAGAACGACGAACAAAATTACGTAGTATATAGGGGAAAACATGCTTTCATAATACTTAATGCATTTCCTTATAATACTGCACATGTAATGGTCGTCCCTTATAGGCATATCCCTTCAATTGAGCTTTTAAGTAACGATGAAGCATTAGACATATTTAATTTAACTAGTGTCGCAATAAAAGCTATAAGAGAAATTTATACTCCAGATGGTTTCAACATAGGTGTAAATATAGGCAGAGTCGCTGGAGCGGGTATAGAAGCTCACATGCATGTGCATATTGTACCAAGATGGAATGGTGATTCCAATTTTATGCCAGTTATTTTTAATACTAAGGTTATGCCGGAGACACTTGGAGATACGTTTAAAAAATTAAATGCAAAAATTAATGAGATTATGAAGAAGCCCTCGAAATCTGAGTAATTGATGAAGGCAGGGTTTTACGGATGAATTATTTAGAATATTTTGATAGAATTAAGTTAGCAAAAGAGAAAATAGAAAAATATGTACATACTACTCCAATAGACTATTCTACAACATTTTCTAGGATTATAAACGCAAAAGTTTATCTTAAATTAGAAAACTTACAGAAAACGGGGTCATTTAAAGTTAGAGGTGCATTTAATAAACTATTATCTCTGAAGGAGGAAGACAAAAAGAAAGGCGTTATTGCCGTCTCAGCAGGTAATCATGCTCAAGGAGTCGCATATGCTGCCTCAACGTTAAATATTAGATCAACTATAGTGATGCCAGAAACAGCTCCAGCTTCTAAGTATTTAGCTACAAGATCCTATGGTGCAGAGGTGATCCTATATGGCAAGTATTTGCATGAGAGTATGAAGAAAGCAGAAGAATTAATTCAAAATACTGGTTTAATATTTGTTCATCCTTATGGCGATTTAGATGTGATAATCGGACAAGGTACTATAGGATTAGAATTATATGATATTGAACCAGATTACGTAATTATTCCAATAGGAGGTGGAGGACTAATTTCTGGTATAAGTATAGCTTTAAAGTATAGATTTCCAAATGTCAAGATAATAGGCGTTCAGTCTTCCTCTTCTCCTTCTATGAAGGTTTCTAAGAATCTTGGAAGACTTGTAGAAATAGAGCCGGGTTATTCTATAGCTGATGGCATACTAGTTAAATCTCCTTCTGAACTAACCTTTGGGATCATTAATGAATTAGTAGACGATATAGTATTAGTAGATGATGAAGAAATTGCTGAAGCAATAGTTTTACTACTAGAAAGAAGTAAAACATTAGCAGAAGGAGCAGGAGCTGCTTCACTAGCGTCAATAATCTCGGGGAAGGTTAAAGTGAATGGAATAGGCAAAAGGGTAATTTCACTAATAAGTGGAGGGAATATTGACTTGTCCTTATTATCTACTCTAACTGAGAAGTTCTTATATAGGCAAAAAAGGGTCGTCAAAGTAAGGGTAATAGTTCCAGATAAGCCAGGGCAATTAAATAAAGTATTAAGTTATGTGGTTAAGATCAGAGGTAATATAATCGATATAGTTCACGATAGGCATAGTAGCGATGTACTACCAGGATATACTAAAATATATATAACTTTCGAGCTTCAATCTTCAGAAGCTCTTAGCTCACTTTTGATGAATTTAGCAAATGAAGGAATAGATGTTAAAATTGTAGAATAGTTTATAAGTCATTTATGTAGAGATTTTAGATGGTAGATGCAGATGGAATTTATTATTTAGGTCCGGAGGGAAGTTTTACACACGAGGCAGCTACTCTGCTTAATGAAGGAAATTTGAAGAGTGAATTAACAATATCTTTAGTATTTAAGAAAGTCAAGGAAAGAGAAGGTTCTATAGGTATAGTTCCAATAGAAAATAGCATAGAAGGACCGGTAAATGAAACCCTTGATAATCTCTACACTTATGATAATATATATGTTGTAGGCGAGATTGAGAGAAAGATAGAACTCGCTTTAGCTGCTAGAAGTACTGATTTGAGTCAGATTAAGAGAATATACTCACATCCCCATGCTTTCAATGAGGCTAGAGAAAAGTTAAAGGAGTTAGGCTTTAACGAATACATACCAGTAGAAAGTACTTCAAAGGCTGCACAGATTGTATCTCGAGATTCGGAGGCTGCGGCTATTTGTTCTACTTTTGCAGCTAAGCTTTATAATTTAAAAGTTCTCTTCACAATTAATCCACATAATAATTATACTAGATTTGTAGTTCTATCTAAAAAAATGAGCTCTAATGGAACTAAGTCAATGATATTATTTACTGTTCCTCATAAGCCTGGAGCTCTTTATAAGGTTCTTCAAATATTTTATGAATATAATATAAATATTTCGATGATATATTCTAGGCCATTGAAATCAATACCTTGGCAATATTACTTTTATTTAGAGTATGAAGGCGATATCTCAAATCATGAGTTTATTGAAAAACTAGCTAAGTCTACATCTGTATTAAAAATAAAAGGATCTTTCTCTAAACTAAATAACGATTCCAGGTTTTAGGTTCTCTAAGCTGAATAATATCATGTAGCTTCTTGAATCTGTTTCTTTTGAAATCTCTTTTGCTACACTTCTTATAGTTTCTTTCTTACTTGCATGTATCATACTGTAGCACAAATATTTCCAACTTTCATCGTTAGATTCTCTAAGTACTACATGTGTAGCCTCCGGGATGTTTAAAGCTAACTTTTCACAAGCTTTTTCTACATTATTAGTATCTAGAAGAACCATTCCATTTTCAACTATTCCTATTTTCTCTCCATTAAGAGTTGCCCCATAATCTTTAATTACGTTTTTATCATATAATTCTTTAACTAATTCAATTAGCTCATCTTCTTTCATTTTATGTTTTTCAGCTATTTCTTTAAATGGCCTTTGTGAAATTTTTAATGGATAAGATAGCTCTGTTAATAACTGTTTATCTATTCCTAGTTCTTCTGCTGTAGGAACTCTATTAAGACTCCTTATGGAGTTATTTGGACTCCATGATACACCTCTTATAACATCATATTTTACACTTAATTTCAATGTTCTTTTAGAATATAATATAATATAATCATTACAATCCACCTGGCTAAGTAATTCTTTAACATTCTTGTTTAGCGTATCTCTATCACTTGCTTTTAAAACAAACCATATATTATACTTTGGATGATCCCTAACATAATTGTGAGTTAGTTCTTTAATTCCTAGTGCAATCTTCCTAAACCTTTCTATCTTATCTGGAGGAATACGTGCTGCAATTAACGCTCCATCCATTCCCTTTGCTCTAAAACTAACATACATTCCTATTCTTTTAATTACACCATTTTCTAGTAGTTTTTTAATTCTATTTAATAATTCTTCCTCGGAAATTTTTAGTTCTTCACTAATAATTTTAAAAGGTTCAGGATCAAAGGGAAAGTCGTATTCTAGTTTCATCAATATTTCCTTATCAATATCTGAAATTTCGGATAAATCCATAATTTAAAAAGCACTAACGTGATATATTAATCTAACCCTAACTTAATAGCAATTCCTCTTGCGGCCAATATACCAGTTGCAGCAGCTACGTTTATTCCCCTAGAAAGTCCAGTCCCATCACCAGCTGCAAATAAATTATCCACTACAGTTTCCATATTATTATCCACTACAGCTCTTACGCTATAATATTTTATTTCAGGCGCATATAGAAGTGTATTTGAAGAGAATATACCTGGCGCTATACTATCTAGCCTTTCTAAACCATCTATTAAATTATCCACTACTCTATAAGGAAGTCCCATACTTATATCACCTGGTGTTACATCTCTTAAAGTTGGTTTTACGGTAGATCTGTTTATTCTCTCCCATGTACTCCTTCTTCCTTTTTGAAAATCTATCAGCCTTTGCAATATTGGTTTACCACCACCTAGTCTAGTCATTAATCTAGCTATGCTCTTTCCATATTCTATAGTATCCTCAAGTGGATCTGAAAGCTTAATAGTAGTTAAGAATGCGAAATTAGTATTATTACTCTTTTTATCAACATAGGTTTCTCCATTAACTCCAATAGTTCCATCGTCATAAACCTCCTTCATAATATATCCTCTTGGATTAACACAGAACGTTCTTACTTTATCGTCATATCTCTTAGAGTATAATATCACCTTGGGATCCCATACAGCTTCTGTAAGTTCATCAAACACAAATGACTCAGTTTCTACTCTTACTCCTATATCTAATGGCCCTGGTATTGTATCAACCCCTAATTTTTTAGATTGCTCATAGAACCATTTAGCACCGGCTCTTCCCGGGGCCACAAGGACTATTCTAGACTCTATTTCACCTCTTGAAGTTTTAAGTAGGAATTTATTACCCTTCTTTTCTATATCTATAACCTCAGTTAGCTCTCCTATTTTAATTCCCTTCTTTTCAACATAGTTTACAATATTCTCTATTATTAATGGTGTTTTATCGGTCCCCATATGTCTTTGCCTAATTGGAACAAACTCAGCACCTACTTTTGCAGCTCTTCTTTGTATTTCTTTGACTTTTTCCATATTTGGTTCAAATACTCTGTCCTTTGGTGCTCCAAATTTTACGAAAATATCGTCAACGTAGTTTATTAATTCTTGTGCCTTATCCCAACTTCTAGTTATTTCATGCAATTCTCCTCCAATATCTGGCCTTAGGTTTATTATTCCACTACTGAACGTTCCCGCTCCACCAAAACCATACATGATATGACATGGATCACAAAATGTACATTTCTCCTTCGGAGATAAAAGTGGGCAAGTTCTTTTACTTGCTCTAGCTCCCTTATCAACTAATAATATCTTATAGTTAGTAACATTTTCTTTAGCCAAACTCACTAGCTCATACGCAGCGAATAGCCCAGCTGGACCTCCTCCGATTATCACAACATCATAAGAGCTCATTTATTCCACCTCCTCTCTCAGATCTATCATATCGTATGCATCTTCTCCAGTGCCAATAAGTCCAATAGGTGTTTTTAGCTCTTCTTCTAATTCATCTAACCACTTCCTAGCCTCAGCAGGTAATTTTTCATATTCTCTCACTCTATATGCGTCCTTAAATAAGGCATCTAGTTTAGTTATCGCAACTATTGTAGCTGAATTTATTCTAATTGCTTCTCTAGCAAGTTTAACGTTAAATGGTGCTACTCTCCTTAATCTTCCAGTTACCGTACCATATTCTGTTAAACCGAGTTTTTTTGCGTCTTCTTCTGTTAACTCACCTTCCAGTGGACCTTTTCCTACTCTGGTGACGTAACTCTTGAAGGTAATTATTATGTGATCTACATATTTTGGTCCTATTCCAGCCTCGCTTAATATCCCTGATGCAGTAGTGTTTCTACTAGTTACGTATGGATACTCGCCATGGTATAGACTTAAATAATGTCCTTGCGTTCCTTCTATAAGGATATTGTGACCATTATCTAAGTAATCCAATATTTTATTAGGAACATCTATGATAAACTTCTCAAGTTCTTTGTAATCTTTTGCTAACTTTAATTTTCTTAATATTCTTTTACTTTCTGCATAACCTACACCTTGACCAGTGCTTCCAATTACATTTATAAGATGTGGATCGTTTTTCTCTTCTCTTACCTCATCTTCAGTTATGATTCCAACATGAGAATCAATATATAATCTATCATAAGTTTCAGTTTCTCTCATCTCCTTAAATAGGACTTCTAATGACGTAAGTGCACCAGGAGCTAGAGCTAATTCTGTGGATTTATTTACAAATGCAGATGGAATAATCCTTAGCTTCCATATCTTTCCCGAATATATAACGGTATGTCCGGCATTAATAGATCCAGTTCTCACGCTTAATTTTGGTTTATCTTTAATACCCAAATAAGCCGCTACTTTTCCCTTTCCTTCATCGCCAAAAAATCCTCCAACTACTAATTCTAGCATCAAACACCGTTTTGTATACCTCTACTCTATCTTATTTAAACATATCTATGCGTTATTTAACATTATAGAAATCTAGACACTTTCGAAACATTTCGTTAACTAACGTAAAAATCATAATGACATATTAAGTTAGTATTTTTTCGGTAAGATTATTTATTATAGCATGCTTTATCTCTAATGCTATTCTTCTTCCTAAACTTATTGGTTTTCCGAAGTAAAATTTAGAATATTGACTCCCAATTCCCATATATGCATTTGTACCACCTCCAATTCTTGGGGCTACATCGTATACGATAAGATCTAAATCTGGAGTTACCATAACCTGTAGAGTAAAGGGTCCTATTATTCCAGGAGGCTCAAGTTTTTGTGTAGCCTCTACAAATCTATATCCTATCTCAAATACTTTTTCTAACAGACTTTCTCTTATTGTTACCGGCTCGTGGCCAACCTCTATCAGTCTCGGTATCCTACCTAATTTTATTTGTATGTCAGCAGGTAATCTATATAAGCTATCCCAATCACTTTGAATTCTTCTATCTACGCTTATTAGTTCTAGCCTATTAAATATTGGACTGTAAAAGTAGTTAAGATTAAAATGAGCTCCGAATACAAATTCCTCTATTACCATATTTTTTAATCCTTCATTATCTATTATGTTATTTTTAAATAATTCATTAAGTTTAGCTTCGAAATCTTCCTTATTTACAGCGAAAAAGAATCCCCTCTCAACTTTCCTTTTAGCCTCAGGTAGTTTAACTATTACTGGCCTATCGATCTCTTCTGGTTTGAATAATTTTGGTATAGGTATTTTTGCCTCATTTAATATTCTATAATAATTCTTCTCACCAACTCTTTCTTCCCATCGTAACATGTATCTATTGCCAAAGACTTTCGTTTTCATTTTTTCTATTCCATCATAACCTACATAAACTGCTAAGCTCCTATTAGGGATAATTATTGCGTTTTCGCTGAGTAATCTATCTTGCACCTCATCTGAGACTATTTCTTTAAAATCATCTAAGATTATACACTTATCTAAGATTGCCTTAAATTCCAAATAAGGCTTTTCTCTCCCCTTTTTGCACAGCCCTATTGTTTGAAAGCCTTCATCCTTAGCTCCATCGAAGACGTCAAGAGCAGAATGGCTAGCTAGTGCAGCTATCTTAACGTTCATTTAACTCACCACTAAACTTAACCTATCTTTTTCATTAGCAATTTTGATTTCTCTTGCGATTCTTCTTCCCATACTCATGGGCTCATCCCAGTAAAGCCAACTATATGGGCTCCCATTTACGTATAAATTAGTTCCGGCAACTATTCTTCCAGAGAACTCGAAAACTACTATATCTGAATTATCAGTTACTATTGATTCCAAACAAAATGGCCCTATCATACCTGGAGATACTAATTCCTTAGTAGTTCTAACGAAATTATCAGCGTATTCTAAAGCAACTGGTAGTAGGCTTTCTCTAGCCACAGCCGGAATATTACCAACAACTACAAACGTTGGGTTTATGTTAAGTTCTTTACTATACTCAAAAGGAAGTCTTTTAAGTCCATCCATATTAGTCTCATATCTTATATCTATTCCAAAGATTTCTGTTCTATTTATAATATTACTATAGAAAAATTGAAAATACATTGGGACTCCGACAACATATTCTTGGATAATTACTTCATTTTCATCTCTTATTATTTTAGTCTCAATGAGCTTTCGAATTCCCTCTTTTACTTCACTTTTGTTCCTAGCTAAGAAGTATCCTTTTCCCCCTTTAGCTCCGTTAAGTTTTACAATTACTAATCTATCCACATCTTCCGGTCTTTCAAATACCTCAGGAATCTTTATGTTTGACTTTCTAAGTAGTTCCATTTTCTTTTTCTGATCAGCCTCCCATTCGAATATTCTTCTATTCCCAAAGATTTTTGTCTCAATTCTATCTACTCTTTCCTTACCTAAATATTCTACTAAGCTTCCATGGGGTATCAATATACCGTTATCCTTTATTTCATTGATTAAAGAGACAGCTTCATCTAAATTAGTATATGCTAAAATATAATCGATAAAACTAAAATTTTTATAAAACTCTTTCCTTCTATTATCTGTTATTACCATAGTTTGAAAACCTTCCTTTTTGGCTCCATGTAAGATTTGTAATGCAGAATGACTTCCGATTGTAGCAACTATCATTGTTGTGAGATTACAGTATAAGTTAATAAATGTTGAACATACTTTACAATTAGCCATGGAAGATAGTATATGTCCTTTAGAATGGAGATACGGCAGCAATGAGATGAGAAAGCTTTTTAGCAGAGAAGAAATACTGAAAACGAGAATTCAAGTCGAAATTGCATTACTAAAAGCGTTAAGCAAGTACGGTTTAGTAAAAGAGGAAGACATTCAAAAAGTTGAGAAAGCTTCATTAACAATAAGACCAGAAGAAGTTGATGAACTTGAATCAAAAATCGGTCATGACGTAATGGCTATGGTAGTGTTGATGGCAGAAAGAAGTGGAGATGCTGGGAGATATATTCATTTTGGTGCAACAAGTTATGATATCGTAGATACGGCTTATGCATTAATATTTAGAGACGCAATAAGATTAGTAAAGAAAAAAGTAATAGAAATATTAGAAATAATGATTAGTCTAGCAATTAAGTACAAAGATTTAGTAATGGTAGGGAGAACTCATGGACAGCACGCATTGCCTATAACGTTAGGCTTTAAAATTACTAATTATATCTATGAATTTTCCAGATCATTAGAAAGATTAAATGAAGTTGAGAGAAGAATAGTAAAAGGTAAAATGGCAGGTGCAGTTGGCACAATGGCTGCTTGGGGTAATATAGGGTTAGAAATCGAAGAAAATGTCATGAAAATTTTAGGATTAAGACCTCATGAGATTTCAACTCAAGTTGCTCCACGAGATGCGTTTGCAGAATTAACTTCTGATCTTTCAATTTTAGCATCTCAATGTGATAGATTCGCATTAGAAGTTAGAGAATTAATGAGACCGGAAATAAATGAAATAAACGAAGGTGTAGAAGGTCGTGTAGGAAGTAGCACTATGCCTCAGAAGGAAAACCCCGTTACGTCAGAAAAGATTGGAGGTTTAGCTAAAGTCTTACGCTCTCTTGTTGTAGCGTCATTAGAAAATATTCCATTATGGCATGAAAGAGATCTGACTAACAGTTCGTCAGAGAGGATAATAATATCGCATGAATTTCTAATTATTGACGAAATACTAGATAGTATGATAAATCTCTTAAGGAATCTAAGGATAAATTTTGAGAATATTGAAAGGAATTTGAACTTGACTAAAGGACAAATAATGGCAGAAAGTCTGATGATAAACTTAACCTTAAAAGGTATGAAAAGGCATGAAGCTCATCAATACGTTAACAAACTAACGTCAAAAGTAAGGCAAACTGGAAAAACGTTACTAGAGGTTTGTCTAGAGGATAGTTTAATTCTAAGTTATTTCTCCAAGCAAGAACTTGAGAACATACTTAACCCTAAAAACTACCTAGGATCTTATGATAAACTAATAGAGAGGACTATAAGCTATGCGAAAGGAATAATTAAAGGTTCAGAAATATGAGAAGTTCAGAACAAGTGCAGTAAGGTTTATCTTTTAAGCTTTAAATAATCCATTTAAATATATAGTAGAGTGATGCCGCCGTAGCTCAGCCTGGTTAGAGCGCCGGCCTCGTACCCAAAGTGAGATAGCCGGCGGTCGCGGGTTCGAATCCCGCCGGCGGCTTAAAACCTTATTTTTGAGAAATTAATTAAGACTTTGATAACTAGCTAATACTTTGTGAAACTAAAAGATATAGGTGAGCATGAGTTCATCAAGAGATATATTAAGAGTTACATCGACATTAAACTATTAGATGATGTATTCATCAATGATAAAAGAGGATATAAGGTAGATGGATTTAAACTGTCATACGCTTTTCCATTTATGTCACTCTACGATATTGGATGGAAGGCAATTTCAGCCTCTACCAGTGACATTATAGCGAAGGGAGTTAAACCTGAATTCTATTTAATTTCATTGGGCTTACCTCATGACTTCGATGTGAATAAAGCAGAGGAACTTATTAGCGGTATATCTGATGCTATTCATTATTATGGAGGAAGATATGTAGGAGGGGATTTAAATGATTCTGATTCTAATGGCTGGGTTGATGTTTTTGTGGAAGGAGAAGTTTTATGCGATATTAGTGATAAAGTTATTGATGATGGTGATCTTTTAGTAATTGGCGACTATATTGGTTATACCACTAATGTTTTTATTTCTTATATAAACAATTTTAATATACAAATCTTGCCAGAATCGTTACTTAAAGTAAAACATCCCATCATTAAAAAGTCATTACTATTTTTTATGAAAAAATACTGTAAGTTCATTAAATATTCTACTGATATTAGCGACGGTCTTATGGTATCTTTATACAAAATAGTTGATAATTTCAACTTAGGGATAAACATTACCGAAATTCCAATAGATAAAAATGTCTTAAACTCATTAAAGCTTCGCTTGAATTTAACTGAACTTGATATTTTAAAATACGCTGGAGAAGAGTTTTTGCCTTTACTTATTATAGACAAAAATTCCCCAGTGAAGGAAATACTAACTGAACTTCAATATCTAGCGTTTAATCCATTAATTATCGGACAAGTTATTCATGGAAATAAACTAATAACATATAAAAATGCTGTGATTAAAAATACTGGATGGGATAATTTCATCGGCTGGTATTAACTGAATGTACGTAAGTCAAAGAGAATATCTTTATATATAAAGATCGCAAATCTTACTTTCAATGGCTCAGATAGTAAACACTGAAAGGCATTCTAGACTTTTGCCTGCACCGTCAAGTTTCGAGGAAGGAGTAGTTAAATTTGGAGATAAAGAAATTAAGATAGGAGGACCCTTACCAACATTAGCTAAAGATGAGAAATTAGTTAGAGTAACTCATTCACTGTGTCCAGCGTGCTATAGGCTTTTACCAGCTACTATATTTGAAAAAGAAGGAAAATTGTTCATAAGAAAAATATGCCCAGAGCACGGAGAATTTGAGGACTTATATTACGCAGATTCTAGTTTATACTATAAGTTTGACTATTGGGAGTATGAAGGAAAAGGACCTAAAGTCCCCTATGTTGACTTGAAATCTCCTTGTCCTTATAACTGTGGACTATGCCCGATGCACCATCAACACTCAGCATTAGTTAATTTAGTGATAACAAATAGATGTGACTTATCTTGTTGGTATTGCTTCTTCTATGCTGAAAAGGCAGGATATGTTTATGAACCTACGTTAGAGCAAATTAAGTTTATGGTAGATCAACTAAAGAAACAAGATATTACGCTGGTTATCCAAGTGACTGGAGGAGAGCCTACATTAAGGGAGGACATAATAGAAATAATAAAGATGCTTAGAGAAAATGGTGTAAAACATATTCAGTTAAATAGTTGGGGAGGTACTTTTGCTAAACTGTACTTAGAAGATCCCGATAAGGCAATTAAATATGCTAGAGCTCTTAGAGAAGCAGGAGTAAATACTGTATACATGAGTTTTGACGGCACAACCAGAAAAACTAATCCAAAGAACCATTGGGAAATTCCATATACGCTAGAAGTGTTCAGAAGAGCAGGGATGACAAGCGTTGTATTAGTTCCCACTGTAATTAAGACAGTTAATGATAATGATCTAGGTAATATAGTTAAGTTTGCAGCATACAATATGGATGTTGTTAGATCAGTAAACTTCCAGCCAGTGAGTTTAACCGGAATGATGAAAAGGAATATGAGAGCTAAATTCAGAATCACGATACCTGAAGTTATAAAGAATATAGAAGAACAAACTGATGGTGAGATAACTAAGGATAGTTGGTATCCAATAGGTACTTCTGTTGTCTTCTCAAGGCTAGTTGAAGCTTTAACTGGTAAGGAACAATTCGAAATGGCTAATCATCCTTCTTGTGGAGCTGGGACATATGTGTATGTAGAATGGAGAAATCATGAACCTCACTTTATACCAATTTCGAAATTTATTGATCTAGAAGGTTTGCTAGAATATCTTAAAGAGAAAGAAGAAGAGTTAAGAGAGGGTGCTAACAAAGTATGGGTTGCAAGTAAAGTATTGTATAGTATAAGGAAGTTCATAGACAAAGAAAAAGGACCTAAGGACTTTGATGTATATAAGATGCTCTATAACATAATAATTCATCATAATTACGAAGCACTTGGAGAGTGGCACTATAGAACATTATTCTTAGGAACTATGCACTTCATGGATTTATATAACTACGATGTACAAAGAGTAATGAGATGTGATATTCACTATGTTGTGCCAGATGGTAGAGTGATTCCATTCTGTACCTATAATGTATTAAACGATTTGTATAGAGATAAAGTACTGAGAGAGTATCAAATACCTCTTGATAAATGGACTAAGGAACATGGAGAAAACTCATTAGGTGATGCTATAAAATATAAGCGTATAGCTTCAACCTTAGAGAATTCCGAGATCTATAAGAATACTTACAAATCCTTTCAACAACTTTGACTTAGCTTAATCAAAAGTATTTTTCTAATGTGGTTTTTTCTTGTTTTCTAAGCTGTTGTTTTTTATTTGGAATTAAATCTTTGAACCATACTCTTAGATTACAATCGCTTCGCTTTTTACATAATGTACAGCACTGATAACAAACATTAATTTTGAGTATTGAACAGTATTTTGTTTCCTTTATTTTCCCACAAGATTGACAATTCTCCTCGAAGACCATTTTAATCACTTGCCGATCTACAGTTGTTTACATCGCAAATATATTTTATGTATTTAGGATATTGTGTGATCCTTGTATTACTTCCGGAAAACAAGACATCATTATATTTTACCACTATATTTCCATTAGTGATATTTTTACTTAGAGTTATTAAAAAATTATCCAAAATATACTGTTTTTGCTTAATTTCCAGTGATATTGGAGATGGTGTGTATGTTCTATTTTCACACTCACCTTTTCTGATCATTATAGAGTCTGGAAAATGGGCTATCGTAATTGGTTTAAATAAATTATAAATATAGTACAATCCACCACTATTTTCAAACTTGCAGCTTGTTAATATAACGTATTTTAGTTTATCCTTTCCTTTTAAGACTTCTAAAAGGCTCTCTATTACATATTGAATGTTAGCACCAGTTGTAGTGTCAATGAGCGTATAATAATTTTTTTGGTCGTCATAAACTAGATATGCATTGGAATCATTACTATCTATTAATCTACCACCTATGACGTAAACGTTTCTTTGAATTTTAGCTATACTCATACTTTAAAAAGCACCATAACATTTATATCTTTGTCAATAAATTTATCCTTCCAAATATCAGTATTAGTTGCTATTATAAGGGCGCCTACTACACTTGCATTAGCTTTACTTATCAAGTTGTAAAGTGAAAGTAGGGTTTTTCCACTTCTAATTACATCATCAACTATAAGTATCTTATCCTTTTTTGAAATATAATCACTCCTCATGTAAAGTGTTGAAATTATGCCATTGCTTTCTCTGATATTCTCCTCAATATATTGTATCTGAGTAGAGTCCTTATGTTTTTTCGATATTATGAGTGGTTTTTCTAATATTGAAGCCACTATTGTAGCAAATGGGATTCCGTTTGAGGCAATACCTACTATTTTTGTTACATCACTAGCTTTATTTAATTTAATTAAATATAATTCTAGAAATGTTCTTAGTAAGTTAGGATAAAATAGTAAGTTAGATACATCTATGAAATCATCTTCATAAACTCTTATTTTTCTTATAAAGAAATTATATAGAAATTCCTTATTCTTTATCCTTGTAACGATTTCTAAAGCTTGTCTCTCGCTAGGAATTGTTCTCCCATTAACGTATCTACATATTAAACTTTCTTGAATATTGAAGAAATTGGACAATTCTTTGTAAGTATAAATATTTTTTAATTCTTTTAAGATATCTACACTAAATAGCCTAAGCCGCAATTCTTTTTCCTTTATTTGATTATTCTGTAACATAAAAATCTCCATGTTAAGTTAAACCTAGCTTCTTTTTTATTATTTCAACTGTCATTTGAGGGTCAGCTCTTTTTCCCGTCTTCTTCATTACCATACCTACTAAATAATTTACAACTTTTGGATCTTTCTTAGCTTTCTCTACAGCCTCTTTCTCTTCATTTAGTACTTCATCTATAATCCTTTCTAAGTAATTCTCATCTTTGATGTTTGTCATACCCTTTTCCTTAATTAGTTGTCCCGGAGTTTTTCCAGATAAGATCATTTCAGGTAGTAGTTCTTTTACTATCTTTATTGATATTAAGCCAGAATCTAAGTACTCAAATAGTTCAATGATATGATTGGCTTTGGCTTTACTTTGTGTTACTGTGATATTATTTTCGTTAAGCCATCTCATGTAATCGTTAATTAACAGATTTGCAACTTTAGCATAGTTTTTATACTTGTTTGTGATTTCTTCAAATAAATCCGCTAAAGCTTTTTCATTAACCAAAACTTGAGCTTGATATGGGGTAACATTGTATTGTTTTACAAACCTCTCAGCTCTCTGGTCTGGTAACTCTGGCATTTCACGTTTAAACTTCTCGATAAGCTCTGGTGTTATTGAGTATGGTGGTAAATCTGGATCTGGAAAATATCTATAATCCTCCTCAGTCTCTTTAGTTCGTAAAGGTACTGTAACTCTCCTTTCGTTATCCCAATGTCTAGTCTCTCTTTCTATCTTGATACCTTGTAGTACACTAGCTCTCTGTCTTGCAATTTCATAATTTATAGCATCCTCAACGTCTTTAGGAGAACCCACATTCTTAACTTCCACTCTCTCTCCTCCTTTTACTGATATATTTACATCAGCTTTCATTGAACCTTCAATGCCACAGTCACATACACCTAAATGTTCTAGGATTGACCTTAATTTTTCTAGGAAGAATCTGGCTTCTTTAGCAGACCTTAGATCTGGTTCTGT